>CAIWXV010000065.1 GCA_903916765.1 uncultured Dehalococcoidia bacterium
ATACTAGGTATAATAGGGTAAAATTCACCATTGTCCAGTATTAAAAAATTGAGAGTAGTACTTGCTTGTGGTTGTTGTATATTTCCATTGCGAGCAAAGCGAAGCAATCTCGCTTATGCGAAAGTCCGTTGTTACCAGAGATTGCCACGTCCTTCTACCGAAGGACTCGCAATGGGGAAATCGACCAAGGCAAATGGTGCTAAGGGAAAGCTATTAGATTGATTTTTTAGCAATCATCTGTTTGAGCGCATGAGCGAGGCCTTCGATGGGCAGAAGCGAGGATTCTTTCTCTGAGCGCCATTTCACTTCGACACTCTTCTTTTCCAGAGTGCGAGGACTGATGGTAATCCGCAGAGGCATACCGAGCAGGTCGGCGTCATTGAATTTCACACCAGGGGATTCTTGACGGTCGTCAAATAATACTTCCAGACCTGCGGCCTCAAGTTCTTCGTAGATTTTTTCAGCGACTTCGCCGACTTTTGTGCCATCGCGGTAAAGAGGACAGAGATAAATCTGATACGGGGCAATAGGCAATGGCCAGATAATTCCTTTGTCGTCGTGATGTTGCTCGATTGCTGCTGCCAGCAATCTCCCCATCCCGAGTCCGTAACACCCCATTAAAATCGGTTGTGAAGCGCCGTTGGCATCGATAAAGTTAGCGCCGAACTTTGTACTGTAAACAGTTCCCAGAACGAAGATATGTCCCACTTCGATGCCTTTAACCGATACAAATTTAGTTCCGCAATCGGCACAGGTATCGTTAGCTTGTGCCAGGGCGATATCCGTCACAACGTCTGCTTTAAAGTCACGCGGGTAATTGACATTCTTGATATGGGTGTCAGGTTTGTTGCCGCCGGCAACAAAATTCGTGCCCGAATTTACAGAGTCATCGGCTACGACCTTAATGCCTTTTAGTCTTACCGGTGAAGCGGAACCGGCGATAATTCCCTGCTCTGTTACCTCGGCATCGGTGGCGAGACGTAAATCTTGGCAGTGTAAAGCATTTTTCAGCTTGATCTCATTGACCGGTAAATCGCCACGAATCACGACGAAAATAAACTTACCATCGGCGGCATAGAGCACTGCTTTTAAGGTCTGGCTGGAGGGTATCTTCAGAAACTTAACCAGTTCTTCGATTGTTTTCATTTCCGGTGTGGCAATTTCTTCGATGGGCAGAGGCTTATCATTTTTTACCTTGCCCTTATTGAAGACAGCTTTTTCCGCATTGGCAGTATAGCCGCATTTCGGGCAGGAGATGACAGTATCCTCGCCGCTTTCTGTGGGTAAGATAAACTCATGGGAAAATTTTCCGCCGATGGCGCCGCTATCGGCTTCCACCAGAATTGCTTTCAAACCACAGCGTGCATAAATATTTTCATAAGCATGGAGCATGCTCTGATAGCTTTTCTCTACGCCTGCTTCATCGATATCAAAGCTGTAAGCGTCTTTCATCGTAAATTCACGGACTCTGATTAAACCGCCGCGCGGACGCGGCTCATCACGGAATTTAGTCTGAATTTGATAGAGTGTTAGCGGCAAGTCGCGGTAGCTCTGGATAAAGTGCGCCGCAAGTACAGTCACGACTTCTTCATGGGTGGGACCTAGTGCCATTGTCCGTTCACGGCGGTCATTCAGGGTGAAAAGGGTTTTCTCCATCGACTGGGCTCTACCTGATTTTTGCCAGAGTTCAATCGGCTGGAGCACAGGCATTGTGATTTCTTGCCCGCCGGCTTTGTTCATTTCATCACGAACGATGTCCTCGATTTTCTTCAGGGAGCGCCAGGCGAGGGGTAGATAAGAATAAACACCTGCGGCAAGCTGGCTAATCATCCCGGTGCGGAGTAATAGCTGGTGACTAATAGTGTCAGCTTCGGCAGGTATTTCCCGTTGTGTTTTTCCGAATAATTTTGTAAGTCGCATATGTCAAAATCAATCTTTCTTTCTCAATATTAAATCACATTCGGGGTTTTTGTGCTAGTAGTTTGATTCCTGTCATTCCCGCGGAGGCGGGAATCCAGTTAATTGGGGTTTGTTATTTCCCTTACTTCTCTCATCAGTGCCTTCACGAAATCGGCTTCCTCTACTATGCCTATCTTTTTGCCGTTTCTGAAGAGGATGCCTCTGCCTTTTCCGCAGGCAATACCGACATCGGCGTCTTTAGCCTCGCCGGGGCCGTTAACCACGCAACCCATTACCGCCACCTTGATGGGTTTCTTGATTTTTTGCAGTTCAACTTCTACCTGCTGTGCAATCTTGATAATATCTACTTCGGTTCTGCCGCAGGTGGGGCAACTGACCAGGATAGGGCCATGCTGTCGTAAGTCGAGGCTTTTCAATATCTCATAACCGGCGATGACTTCTTCTCTGGGATTCGCCGTCAGGGAAACACGGATAGTGTCGCCAATTCCCAGATATAACAAGCTGCCGATGCCGACACTGTTTCTGATAACACCGGTATGAGGTGTGCCTGCTTCGGTAATGCCGATATGTAGAGGGTAGGGGATTTTCTCGGCAATTGTTTTATAGGCGGCGATGGTTGTCGGGACGTCGAAGGCTTTCAGCGAGACCTTGATGAGGTCGAAATCGAGGCTTTCCAGTAATTTTACTTCTTCTAATGCGGCATCTACCATACGTGTGACTACTGATTTTTTACCCTGTGTCTTCGACAGGCTACCCGCATTCACTCCGATACGAATGGGTATGGCTCTTTCTTTAGCGGCAAGCACAACCTTCTTGATTTGATCTTTATCTTCGATATTACCCGGATTCAGACGTAAACCGTCAACCCCAGCTTCTAGCGCGGCTAATGCTAATCGATAGTCGAAGTGAATATCCGCAATCAGAGGGATTTTGATACCCTTCTTAATCTTTTTGAGTGCCTGTGCCGCTTGCATATCAGGCACGGCAACGCGGATGATTTCGCAGTCGTACTCTTGCAGTTCTTTAATTTGGCGGATAGTTGACATAATATCGCGAGTGTCGGTGTTGGCCATCGATTGTACTACGATGGGTGCACTCCCACCGATTTTGACACCGCCAATTTGAATTTGTTTACTGATGCGCCGTGGAGACATATTTTTGCTTCTGTCCGTCTTCATATTGACCTTAAAATATCACTTCTGATGTATGTAGTCAATTGTCATTACTGCGATGGAACGATAGCTTTACTACAATAAACTACCGCCGCTAATAAGGCGCAGGATGTCATGGTAACTGATAATCACGAATGCCACCATCAGCAATATGAATCCGATAGTGTGTACCATACCCTCGGTTTTCGGGGAGATACGTTTGCCGCGGCGGACCCATTCTATTAGTACGAAGACAATCCTCCCTCCATCCATCGCAGGAATAGGGAAGATATTTACAACACCGAGGTTAAGGCTGATGACTGCCGTAAATCTCAGTAAGTTGGCGAAGCCGGTTCTAATGATTTCCCCTGTCATTTGTGCAATACCGACCGGTCCCGTGAACTCTACAGGTGTGGTGCCTCTCACCATATCGGCAATTCCGTCTTTGTACATCAATATCAGTTCCCAATAGCTGATAGCACCTTGTGGGATAGCTTCCCAGAAGGAATAACTCTTCTTCTCAACGGTGGTAATGCCGACTCCCATGGCGCCTTGAGTCGCTGGCGCATTCGATTGTGGGGTGAGAGTAATGTCCTCTGTGGTATTATCGGAATGTTTGATGCTGATGGTGATTTCTTTATCCAGATTAAACTCGATGATGCTTTCAAGAGCACTTATATTAGGGATCGGCTCTCCGTTGATACTCATGATAATATCGTTAGCTAGAATGCCTGCCTGAGATGCCGGTGAATTTGCGATGACATCGGCTACAAGCACTTCCCCATTGCCGGTCATTACATTGTCGATTGCTTCCAGGTGAGGAATCATATAGGCAACCGATAGTAATATCAGGGGTAGTATGAGATTCATAAACGAGCCGGCACTGAGTACCAGTAATCGGGTCGGAATACTTTTGCTTGCCAGCCCGCCGGGTGCTTTTGGGTCCTCTTCCCCTGCCAGTTTGTTGAATCCGCCAAGAGGTATGGCATTCAATGAGTAGATTGTTTCACCTTTCTTGAATGAAAGTATTCTCGGGGGCAGGAAAATACCGAATTCCTCTACCTTTACTTTGGATAATTTGGCAGTGATAAAATGCCCCAGTTCGTGAGCGAGTATGAGGACAATCAATAAAAGGAAAAAGGATACGATTGTGACCAGCATTATTTCTTCTTTCCTGCTAGTTTCCAGGTAGATTTTCTGACTTGCTCATCGGTTTTTATAATATCCTCAAGTGTCGGGTGGAGGATTGGCTTGTGGTCTTGCAGAGCCTGTCTTACCAGACGGGCGATATCGGTAAATTTGATTTCTTCTTTCATAAATAGTTCGACGGCCATTTCATCGGCTGCGCAAAGCACTGTCGGACATGTTCCGCCTGTTCTGGCGGCTGAGATCGCCAGTTCCAAACAGGGGAAGTTTTTGAAATCAGGCATCTCAAAAGTTAGTCCCTGAATTTTGCTCCAATCTAACTTCGGCAGTTCTGCATTGGGCACTCGCTCCGGTTGGGTTAAGGCATACTGGATAGGGAAGCGCATATCCGGGTAAGATAGCTGGGCTTTGAATGAACCGTCCACAAATTCCACCATCGAGTGTATGATGCTCTGCGGGTGGATGACGACGCTAATTTTGTCGATGGGAACATCGAAAAGCCAGCGAGTTTCCATTATTTCCAACCCTTTATTCATCAACGTAGCCGAGTCGATAGTTACCTTTTTGCCCATTTTCCAAGATGGGTGTTTTAGTGCCTGACTCGCAGTGACTTTATCTAATTGTGCCTCTGAATAGCCTCGGAACGGTCCGCCGGAAGCGGTCAGAATAATGCGTTTGGGTGGTTGCGGCTCACCGTTCAAACACTGCCAAATAGCGCTATGTTCGCTGTCAATCGGGAGAATTCTGGCATTGCACCGCTTTGCCTCACCGGTGATGATTTCACCTGCCATCACGAGGGGTTCCTTATTGGCGATGGCGACGTTTTTGCCGGCTCTGACGGCGGCGAGTGTGGCGTCTAACCCTGCTTTGCCGGAAGTGGCAATAACGACGGTGTCTACTTCCGGATGACGGGCTATGTCTTCCATGGAAAGAAATTTTGACTTTTGACTTTTGACTTTTGACGTATTATCGGATTGGTAATAAATGAATTTCGGCTGAAATTCGGCGATTTGTTCCGATAAAAGCTCTAAGTTTTTACCGGCGGTTAGCCCAACCACATGAAAACGGCGCGGCAAATTACGAATGACCTGCAAGGTTTGCCTGCCGATGGAGCCGGTAGAACCGAGGATAGCGATATTCTTTACCGAATTGTCCATATAACCCAATAATATACCACAACAACGGCAAACACTATGCTATCCATACGGTCGAGAATTCCACCGTGTCCGGGAATGAGATTCCCTGAATCCTTCACCCCGACATTGCGTTTCAGTAGAGATTCTACGAGGTCGCCTAACTGTCCGAAGAAGCTAATCAATAGGCCGAGAATAACTGCTTGCCACCATGTAAGACTGGCACTGAGTTGGACCGGCGTGGGTAGAAGAAAGAGCAGGCTGATAATCACGGCACCCAGCAATCCACCGATTGCACCCTCCCAGGTCTTGTTTGGGCTGATAGTAGGGGCGAGTTTATGTTTGCCGATTGCTCTTCCGACAAAGAAGGCGGCAGTATCCGAACCGAAAGTGGCGAACAGCGCCAAAAATACCCAGCTCCTGCCATTCCCCAATCCTCTGAGTTCAAGGATGTAGCTTAAAAGCCAACCTACATACAATATGCCTGCGAATGTCCAAGCCCAGTTGGTAAATGCTCCCTGTTCCGGTTTGAGTGATAACAGCATAATTAGAGAAATAACTACCCCTGTAGTAATCATGAGAGGGTAGAGTAAATCGAGGCTAATGTAAGATTGTGCGAAGGTTTGTAATTGAGGGTTACGGACAGCGATGAGTAATAAAGTCCAGATTATCCCGAAGACAGCAAGCGGTGCAATCTTTAGGGTATTGGTCAGGCGGTAAAATTCCATAACTGCCAGTAATCCCCAGATAGCGATGAAAATAGTGAAATATGGCTCGCCGAACCAGATTAATACTCCGGCAATCGGAATACCGCAGAGCGATGTTATTACCCGTGTTTTAAGCATTTGTTTTGCTCACAATCCGCCGAAGCGGCGGTTTCTCTTACTATATTCGAGTAAGGCTTTCTCGATATCCCTCTTACCGAAATCTGGCCAGAGGACTTTCGTAAAGTAGTATTCGCTATAGGCGGTTTGCCATATCAAGAAATTACTCAATCTTGTTTCATTGCCGGTGCGGATGAGCAAATCGACATCCGGCATACCGGCGGTGTAAAGATAATTGGCGAAAGTTTTTTCATCCAATTGCTGAGGCTTATTTTCATTTTTCACATATTTAGTTACGGCATCGACAATCTCAGCACGCCCGCCGTAGTTCCAGGCGATGTTCAGTGTCATTCCGCTATTGTTTGCGGTGTGAGCAACGGCTTTTTGGATAGCATTTTGCAGGTTTGATGGCAAGCCGTTCCACCTGCCGATATGACTGATTTTGATATTTTTTTGATGGATTTCATCTAGGTGTTGAGTGACAAATTCTTCTACCAGGTCGAACAGTCCTTGCACTTCAGGTTCGGGACGGTTCCAGTTTTCAGTAGAGAAACCGTAGAAAGTGACGTATTTAATAGGGTATGCATTGATGTATTGAATCATGCGTAACATATTCAATACGCCTTCACGGTGCCCGTGGACTCTGGAGAAACCATGTTTTTGTGCCCATCTGCCATTGCCGTCAGGAACGATAGCTACATGGCTAGGTAACGGATGAATGTTTTTAGCGGTAAGTTTCATGTTGCCCTTTTGCGAATAGGGAAGACTATGACAGTTTAGACTGCCATAATTTCTTTTTCTTTGTCTTTGCCGACTTGCTCCATATTGATTGTGTAGGCATCGGTTATCTTTTGTAGCTGGTTCTGGAGATGTTTATGCTCATCCTGGGAGATTTCTTTATCTTTCTCTTGAGTTTTTAAGTCTTCCTGAGCATCACGTCGTACATTACGGAGGGCAATTTTCCCTTCTTCAATTCGGTGCCGTACTATCTTGAGCAGTTCTTGTCGGCGCTCTTCGCTGAGCGGAGGAATATTGATTCTGATAACACGTCCGTCGTTAGTGGGATTCAATCCGAGTTCCGATTTGAGAATGGCCTTTTCTATCATGGGCATACTCGATTTATCCCATGGCTGAACAATTAAAAGATTCGCTTGTGGAGCTGATATTGATGCTAGCTGATTCAATGGTAGAATAGCACCGGCATATTCTATCTTCAGATGTTCTATCAGGCTTGGTGAAGCATGTCCGGTGCGTATCGTTGCTAATTCCTTTTGAATGGCTTCTACCGATTTATGCATTTTTTGCTCGGCGGTGAATATTGTTTGACTATCTGCCATTTTTTACTCCCCTGATACGGTTGTACCAATGGGTTCACCCATAACCGTACGTTCTATACTACGTTCCGACTGAAAGTCGAAGACGATGATGGGTAATTTATTCTCGAGACATAATGAAAGTGCTGTGGAATCCATAACCTCGAGGCGGAGGTTGAGTGCTTCCATGTAAGTGAGCTTCTCAAATTTCTTTGCGGAACGGTCTTTTCGGGGGTCGGCAGAGTAGATGCCGTCGACATTATTCTTACTCATCAGGAGAGCTTCAGCTTCAATTTCAATAGCGCGTAAAGCTGCCGCAGTATCTGTGGTCATATAGGGGTTGCCGGTACCGCCGGCAAAAATAACGACCCTGCCTTTTTCCAGATGTCGTATGGCACGGCGTCTGATATAGGGTTCAGCGACTTTTTGAATATCGATGGCAGTTTGTGTTCGGGTGGTGACGCCTGCCTTCTCAAGTGCATCTTGAAGTGCCAGCGCATTGATTATAGTGGCTAGCATACCTGCGTAGTCAGCGGTGACCCTATCCATCCCGTTTTTTTCCGCTTCGGACCCACGCCAGATATTACCGCCTCCGACAACAATTCCGACCTGCACACCCATCTCCGAGACGTGTTTTATCTGTCTGGCTATCCCGGAAATAACATTGTGGTCGAAGCCATAATCGGTTTTGCCCTTGAAGGCTTCACCACTGAGTTTGAGCAGGATACGCTTATACTTGGGAGCCGTCATTGGTATCCACCTTCATCATTTTATCGGTGTCTTCAATTATGAGTACAGAGAGTATTTAAACCCCTGCGACTCTACATTCCGACTGTCCGAGTTCGAATCGGGCGAAGCGGTTCACCTTGATGTTTTCACCGGTTTTGGCGATAGCTTCATTGATGAGACTCTGAATGGTTAATTCAGGGGTTTTGATATAGGGCTGAAGTAGAAGACATACCACTTCCGGAGGTAGTTCATTGCCTTTGGGCATATTGTCTTGTGAGATACAAATAGGTTCCTGTGCGGCGATTTGCATAACGATATTATGTGCCAGTTCCTTAAAAACATCGGTACGGGCAACGAAATCAGTTTCACAGTTCAGTTCTACCATCGCTCCGATTCTACCGCCGGTGTGGATGTAAGTTGCTACGGTTCCCTGTTTAACAGTACGCTGACTCCGTTTTTCTACTTTGGCAATGGTCTGCTGTTTCAGGGTTTCTAAAGCCTTCTCGAAATTTCCCTTGTTGTTGAGTAGGGCAGTGCGGCATTCCATTATGCCGGCTCCGGATTTATCTCTTAACTCCTTTAGCTGGGTAGTTGAAATCTCCATTATTTGTTATTGTCGGGGGTGAAAATCTCCGGTTCGGAGGTTTTAGTTTCTACGGCTCCTTCTGCGGGACCGACCCCATCTCCTTCCTCTGATTTTACTGGTGCCATAATTGATTTGCCTGCGAGTACCGCATCAGCCATTCTGCGGCAAATCAATTTGACGGCTCTGATAGCGTCGTCGTTGGCAGGTATCGGAGCGTCGATGTCATCGGGATTGGAATTGGTATCCACGATGGCGATAATCGGAATGCCTATACGCTTGGCTTCAGCGATAGCAATGCCCTCTTTGACGGTATCTACGATGAAGAGTGCTGATGGCAGGTATGTCATCGATTTGATACCGCCCATCTGTTTGTTGAGCTTGGCGATTTCCTCTTCGATACCTATCACTTCTTTCTTAGGCAGGCGGCTGAATTCACCTTTGGATTGTGAATCTTCCAGTCTTACCAAATGGTCAATACGGGACTGGATAGTGCTGAAGTTGGTCAAGGTTCCGCCGACCCAGCGCTGGTTTACCCAGCACATGCCGCATCGCTTTGCCTCTTCCTCAATGGCTTCGTGAGCCTGCTTCTTAGTGCCGACGAAGAGTATTGTCCCTCCGGAAGCAACGATTTCTTTGACGAATTCGTAGGCTTTATCAAGCATACTGGCAGTCTGCTCCAAATTGATAATATGGATGCCATCCCGCTTGGTAAATATGTAAGTCTTCATACGAGGATGCCAGTAGCTCGTCTGATGTCCGAAATGCGCTCCGGCTTCCAGTAATTCTTTTATTGTTGTACTGTCTGGCACAGATACCTCCCCTTTCTAATGTTACAACACAGTATAACATACCTCTAATTACACGGCAATAGTTAGTTACTCCACTCCTTGACTTTTACTTTTGGTTCAATTATTATAGGGGCACTTAATTATGAAGATATTAAAAGGTTTTGCGTTAGGGCTCCTGAGTTTCATCCTCTTTATATCGCTGTTTGCTTTTGGGCTTGTTTATACCGTTAATCAAACTGTTCTTAATTCTCATTATATTGTTAAAACTCTTAACAATATCAATTTTTCACAGCTAATTGATGAAACCCTTGCTCAGTCGGATTCGGGCGATGCAATACCGGCAGATTTACGAACCGCTGTTGTCGATACTCTCAAGACTATGGAACCCGTTATTAAGGAGCGGTTTGGCATCGCTCTTAACGATACTTTTGCTTATCTGAAAGGGAAATCCGACGTTCCGGATTTGAAGCAGACTTTAAGCAAGTCTGTTATGAATTCCGATTTTGTCGGCGAGCTTCTGAAAAATATTGACCTGTCTAATCTGATTAATCAGGTGCTGAAAGCGGACGAAAATTCTGGTGACACTTTCTCTGAAGCTTTCACGACTGCTTTTATCGACACAATCGATAAGATGGAACCTTCACTGAAACAGGAGGTTGTGACTGCCTCCGACCCTATTTTCAAATATTTACTCCAGCAAACCTCTACTATCGATTTGAAAACCATTGTAAGGCAGACTATCTTCAGTACCGACTTTATGACTGAGCTTATTAATAGTCTTGATTTCACGACGATGGCTCGTGATACGCTCTCCGAGCAAATTGGAGGTCAACTTCCCCAGGGTATTGAGTTAACCGATGCCCAGATAGGCCGTGTGGTTGCCGCAATGGAGCCATATTTCAAAAACGGGCTGATAAGTGCGGTTGATGATATCGCCGATTATCTGGTAGGGGCACGCCAAACCTTCAGCATCAGTATTTCTTTTGACCTTGCGATGACGACCTTGAAGTCCGTCGTCAAGGAAGCATATATGGCATCATTACCGGTTGACCTTCAGGGGGCAACGCAAGCTCAAATAGACCAACAATTCGAGACGTATTTTGCTGATTTCCGGCAGTCTCTAGATACCTCTTTCAACCTGGATTCTAGTAATTTTGGAACCGGTATTTCCGACCAGATGTCTAAAACTTTAACCGATGCGCAAGATGGTCTAACGAAAGCTAGAGATGGGATTCAAGAAGCATCTACGAATTTTGAAAGTCGTCTCAAAGATCTACGTTCTTATGTTACGCTTTTCCGTACCGTCTTTATCTGTGTGATTGCTTTGATCGTGCTTTTGGTACTGGGAATCGTTCTTATTCACCGCAAGGTCAAAGGCGCTTGTCTCAATCTGGGTATCGTTTCTCTCGTCTACGGTGTTATCTTCTTTATTGGTATCCTGATTGTAAAGGGTGTTGTTAAGGAGATTCTGGGGCAACAGGACATGCCACAGGCATTCCAATCTTTGCCTGGAACTATGGTGAATTATGTTACGTCCCCATTGCAAAATATCAGTCTGGCTTGCTTGATTGTAGGTGTCGTTCTTATCGTCGTGGCAATTGTCTATCCACGCTTATGGCATCCGAAGACAAGTTAGTACGCCGATTTTGTGGAGCGTCTTTTTAGCCCAGAATTTCCGATGTGATTTCTGTTACGTATTTTGCAATTGATGGTGAAGAAGTCAGCCCCGGCGATTCAATTCCAATCAGATTGATTAATTCCGATAATCCTCTACCCTCTTCATCTTTGATAACAAAATCGCGGAAGCTATAACCTTTCCCGTGAAGTTTGGGCCTGACACCGGCAAAATCCGGTGAAAGGTCATCGAGTTCGATGGCCGGGAGATATCTGCGTGCCGTATGGTAGAAGTCGGCTCTGTTACTGTCATCCATTTTGTAATCGATAGTATCCGAGTATTTAGTATTGGGGCCAAGTCTCGTACTACCATCAAGTGTCAATGTAATGTGGATGCCTAATCCCTCTTGCTCAGGCGCTTATATCCGATGTTGTTTTTCTCACAAATTTCGTAAAGCAGACGATTTCTCTCGACGCATAGTTTTGCTTTGAGAGAATTTTCCGGATAATAAATGCTGGAGTGAATCACTTCACTGTTACGACTGCTGGTTTCCAATCCGAAAGTATGGTTCTTATCAAAAACAAAAACACGTTTGTTTGCTTGTGAGACTTCAACGGCAATCGCCAGCCCGACAACCCCTGCTCCGATTATAATGATATCTGCTTCGGTAGGCATAAATATCCTCGAAAATAAGTATACCATGTGCCATCTTTTAACAGTGGCACATGGTATACATTGTCTCTGGGGTAAAGGAATTGTTTTTAAACTAAACCCAGCCGCGCAGTTTCATCGCTTCAACTACACGTTTCACCGCTATTACATAAGCGGCCTGTCTCATGTTTATCTTATGTTCGCGACTGGTTTTAAGTACGGAATTGTAAGCCTCTGTCATCTTTCTATCAAGTTTCTCCCGAACCTCATCTTCTTCCCAAGGATACATGTAGAAGTTCTGGACCATTTCAAAATAGGAGACGGTCACGCCGCCGGCGTTGCACAGGAAATCAGGTATCACATGCACGCCTTTCTTGTAGAGGATGTCATCGGCTGCCGGTATCGTGGGGCCGTTTGCCAGTTCGGCGATAATCTTGGCTTTGATTTTGCCGGCATTCTTTTCTGTGATAACGTTTTCGATTGCCGCCGGGATAAGGATGTCAACATCAAGCTCTAAGATTTCCTCGTTGGAAATGGGTTTGCCCGTTTTTAAATTACAGACCGAGCCGGTCTTTTCTTTGCACGCGAGAGCTTCTTCAGGGTCGATTCCTTTCTCGTTATATCTACCGCCCTTACTGTCGCAGACCGCCACTATTTTTGACCCGAACATCTCTTTACATAGTTTTGCGGCATAGTAACCTGCATTGCCATAACCCTGCACGGCGAAAGTTGCTTTGCTCAGGTCCAGTTTTAATGCTTTTGCGGCTTCACGGATGGTGAACATACCACCGCGAGCAGTAGCATCCCCACGTCCTTTGGAACCACCAATGGCGAGAGGTTTGCCGGTGATAACACCGAACTGAGTTTTTCCCATCATGGCGGAATACTCATCCATCATCCATGCCATAATCTGGGGAGTGGTATAAATATCGGGAGCAGGGACGTCTCTCTCGGGACCTATGAATTGAAATACGCTGCGCATATATGCCCGGCTGAGTCGTTCCAGTTCTCCGGTAGACAGTGTCTTGGGGTCACAAATGACACCACCCTTGCCGCCTCCCAGTGGTAAATCGACCATAGCGCATTTCCATGTCATCCAGGCTGACAGGGCGCGTACGGTGTCGATTGTTTCATCGGGATGGAATCTGATACCACCCTTGGCAGGACCTCTGGCATCATTGTACTGCACTCGGAAACCATGGAATACTTTGATGGTGCCGTCATCCATGCGGACTGGCAATGTGACGTGGAGTTCTCTCATCGGGGATTTAAGAACAGCGGTAACCTGTGGGTCGAGTTTGAGGATTTCTGCACATTTGTCGATTTGTGTTTGTACGATTTCAAACGGGTTGATTTTTGCCATTTTTCCTTATTACTCCTTTTCTTGTTTAACTTAATTAATTTTCTTTATAAAATAACTTGTGATTGAACTGCTGGCATATCAGCACTTCTCATTTTTAATCGATATCTCCCTCTCTTTCTTTAAACTAAATCGCTGATTTTAGTCAGCCGCTGATAGTTAATAAGAGTGCTCATGGCATGACTCTCAGTCTCGATACCAGCTTCTTCGACAGCTGCCACCGGGTTCAAACCACCCAGTAATACAATTCCGATGCGGTTGAGTTCTACAGGTATTTCACAAACCGGTTCGCTGGCATTTCCCATTTTTAGAAGTCCATTAATATCGGCTTTTTTCAAATTTACTACGACTTCTTCAACGAGGGGACGACAGATTGCCGGAATTTCACGGTAGTTCGCCAAAAGTTTCCCCTCGCCTTTTTTTGTTACTTGTATCACGGAAGTCATTCTGGCGCGGATAAATACTTCCGAGGGGTCCATCGATGATCCGTCATAGTTAATTAATTCTACGAAGCGCAAAGGGGTATGGTCTCTGATTTCGACAATTCCTCCGAAGCGGGAGTCAATAGGCACCCCTGCCTTTAGTAAAATGCCGTTGACCACTACACTGCAAATTGTTGCCAATGCTGTCATACCGGAAGGAGTGATAGCCTCCCCGATTCTTTCCCCTTCGTGTGCAATGGCTACCAGATTACTGACACACAAACCTTTTTCAAAAACGGGTTTCATTACCTTGAGTACTTCCCCGAATCTCTCATTGGAGAAATAAGAAACGTTCACCGGTAATAGGCCTGTACGCCGGGTGGGGTCGAAATTAGTGCGGAAAGCCAGTAGTTCAATCCGGGAAATGGCGAAGCCGACTTTATCTCTGACAAGAGCGCTCTTCAGTTCTTCGATTCCAGAATCTGTAATCAAGCGGCCGTCGCGCCCGATTAACTTTGTTAAGCCGCGTTCATCTGTTATTTTCAGGTGATAGCGTACTGCTCTCTCTCCCAGTTCTATGCCGTGTGATTTTAACTGCTGGGCAATAATCCGGGCGCCAAGCGGCTCCTCCGAATCATGCAATACTTTTAAAATCGCTATAACTTTGCGCTTAACTTCTTGTACTTCTGAACCAATCATTTTACTCTCAGATATTCAAACGGCAACCGTTTTCCTACTGCCTATTTTAGATAATAAAACAAATGGTTAGATTGTGTCAATAGAACTAATGGTCAGGTCTACTTGCTTGTGGTTTTATAGATGGTTATTGAGAAGTCCGAATTTTAGAAAAGGCGGGAGCTGCGGTGTTCCGTTCTTCTGAAAAAGTAGCCGGCTACCAACCCGGTAATCAGGCCACCCAGATGAGCTTGCCAGCCGATACCCGGTTGAAAAGAGAGCAGGGCGAAGATGATGATAGCTATCCAGAGGTCTATCGGTATGGGAATGGGCATTATCATGACTTTTAACTTTGGCCTCAATACTACCAGCGCACCGCCCAGCGCAAAAATGGCTCCTGAGGCACCTATGGCGATATCGTAGGGGTTTGCCAGTAGCAAGAAGAGTACATTGCCGACCAATCCACCGACAAAATAAACGATGAAAAATTTTGCCTCGCCTAGTAAACCGATGACCCACGACCCGTAGAAGTAGAGGGTAAGCATATTGAAGATGATGTGCAACCAGCTTCCGTGAGTAAACATTGAGGATATAATTGTCCACGGCTGGCTGGAGAGACTGGCACGCTGTAGACCGAGAAGAGGAACTGCTTCAGGTCTAATTAGAGTTGCGATAAATATCAGGAAATTAACGGCAATTAATACCCAGATAGGTTTTAAACTGGCGGTGCGATAATTTCTGTAACTCAATTCTCTATACCCTTAGATAATTGTACTGTATTTTGCTATATAAAAAAATGGTGGAGAGTACCATAGAAAGTGCTCTCCACCCCAATCGCAGTCTTACGAATCCAACTCACTCATGGTCATCACGACCATATAGGCATTATCTCAGCCGAAAATATTTTTCAGAGCCGGACATTCGCTTCCGGTGGCCCTGCAAATTTAAGCAGGGCGCTTACTATCAACCTGTCTAACCTCCCACACTGCGTATAATCTCATAGGCCACCTCCGCAGATTTATTTGGGTGTTTGGGTTGTAATTACAACGTAACACCTTTCTCTGGGAATGTCAATGCTTTTAGGTGGTCTTTTGGTATTGACGAAAGGTCACCTATCGGCTAAAGTTAGCTCAAATAGGGGGCAGAAGAATAATACTCCGATACCGTGAGGCTGGATAATGACTACTAGTAAAATTACTCATTGTGGCAAGATGGAATTCCGTTGGGGAGAACGCACATATATTATGGGTATCGTCAATGTTTCTCCCGACTCGTTTTCTGGTGACGGTGTAGCTGATATCGAGGCAGCGGTAGTTCAAGCGAATCGCCTCGTCGAAGAAGGCGCCGATATACTGGATATCGGTGGCGAATCTACTCGCCCCGGCTTCTCTCCAATTACCGTTGAAGAAGAAATTAAAAGAGTCGTGCCGGTAATCGAGAGACTCGCTCATAAGATTAGCATTCCCATAAGTATCGATAGTTATAAATATCAGGTAGCTAATCAGGCGCTCAATGCCGGAGCTAGTATCCTGAACGACCAGTGGGGCTTGAAAAAAGAGACGGCACTAGCAGAGCTATCGGCAAAAAGAAATGTGCCAATCATTCTGATGAGTAACCAGCGTGATAAAGGCGGTTTTGATGCCGGTGTCGGACGTGATACGGCTTACTATAAGGATGTAATAGCAGAAGTTATTGCCTCATTCGGGGAAAGTGTCGCTATCGCATTAAAAGCAGGAGTACCCAGAGAAAATATTATTATCGACCCCGGTATCGGTTTCGGCAAAACCTGGCAACAGGATATCGAAATAATCCGTAGATTGAAAGAATTGAAAGTTTTAGAGATGCCTGTTCTCATCGGCACTTCGAGAAAATCACTCATCAAGATGGTATTGAATCTGCCTGCTAATCAGCGTATTGAAGGTACCGCTGCTACTGTAGCAATCAGCATTGTTAATGGTGCTGATATCGTGCGGGTACATGACGTCAAGCAAATGGTGCAGGTCTGCAAAATGACGGATGCGATTGTGCGGGGAGTATAGCTAACTAATCCATTCCAGCGCAGACTGGAATCCATGCGACTGCCTTGTCTGGATTCTGGCTTCCGCCAGAATGGTAACGAATGCCAGAAAATTATAGCTACAAACGGGTTTCTTTTTTCACCAGTCTTTTATAAGCGGATGCCAGTTGCTTAGTTATTTCACCCGGTTTGCCATCGCCGATTTTCTTATCGCCTACTTTTGTCACCGGTACTATCTCAATCATAGAGTTGGTAACAAAAGCTTCTTTGGATTCCATTAATTCCGACGGCTTAATATTTACCTCTTTGACCTTAATGCCGAGTTGTGCGGCAAGCTCGAAGATAACCACTCGCGTTACACCCGGGAGGATACCTGTTTCATAACGGGGGGTTTTCAGAATACCCCCGTTGACTAGAAAGATATTACTGCCCGCCGCTTCTGTCAGGTAGCCTTTTTCGTTCAGGAAAAGTGCCTCATCAGCACCGGTTTTCTTAGCTTCCTGACGTGCCAGCATATTCTCCATCGCGTTGGCAGATTTCAGATAAGTCACCGGCGAACGGCTGTTGCGTCGTATGTTTGAAACTATGACCTTGAAACCGTTCTTGTATTTCTCTGCGGTAGGTGGCTTGTATTCCGTTGCCATAACGGCGATAGTGGGTTTTGTGCAGGACACCAGATTTGGCGTAATCGTTCCTTCCCCGAGCGACACGGCAATGCGGATACGTGCCTGCTGAAAGTTGTTAGTCTTGATGACGCCATTGACCGCTTCGTGGATAAGCGCGGTATGTATCAGTATCCCCAAACGGTCACCGGAAAATTTGAGTCGTGCCAGATGATTATCCAATCTGAATGCCTTGCCATTATAAGTGTGAACCGTTTCATAAAGGCCATAACCGAATAAAAATCCGTAATCCAGTACAGAGATCTTCGCTTTACTGCGTGGGATTAATTTGCCATTAAGATAAATAATTTCGTCCATGCCTTATTCCCCCTAATCTCCATTCCAGCGGAAGCCGGAATGTAGAAGAACAATTTATATGGATTCCTGCCGGAGTTTACCCTGAGTGAAGCGTGAGGGTAGGAATGACAATTTGATTATTTGCTCTCCCATGCTCCGGTTGTGTATCTCAGGAAGTTACTCAATATATCGTGTCCTGCATCGGTCATAATAGATTCCGGGTGAAACTGAACGCCTTCCACGACAAATCTCTTGTGCCTGATTCCCATAATGATACCATCGGAAGTGGCGGTTTTTTCGAGTTCCCCCGGTTGTTTTTCCCAGTTTACCATCAGTGAATGATAACGTCCACCCCCGAATGGATTGGGTAGATTTTTATAGATGGTTTTACCGTCGTGGTAAATCAGGGAGCTTTTGCCGTGTGTCGGAAGGGGTGCATGCTCGATTTTGGCGCCATAGACATAACCGATACACTGATGTCCCAGGCAGACCCCCAGAATAGGTATTTTCCCACTGAAATAATGAACGACGTCATTGGAGATTCCGGCTTCGAGTGGTGTGCAAGGACCGGGAGAAATAATGATGTGGGAAGGGCCTAGCTTCTCAATCTCTTTCAGAGTAATACTGTCGTTGCGCAAAACCATCGGTTCTTGTCCCAACTCTCCCAGATATTGAGCGAGGTTGTAAACAAAAGAATCGTAGTTATCTATTACCAGAATCATTGTCTTATCACCGTATTCAAAGCTTCAATCAGAGCTTGAGCTTTGTCCAGAGTCTCTTGATATTCATCTTCCGGGTTAGAGTCGTAAACTATAGCACCGCCTGTCTGAAAATAAGCGTGCTGCTTCTTAATGAGGAAAGTCCGGATGGTGATATTGATATCCATATTGCCGTCGAACCCGAGATAACCGATACTGCCGGTATAAATACTTCTACAGGTCGGCTCCAGTTCGTCGATAATTTCCATAGCGCGTATTTTGGGTGCTCCTGTAATCGAACCACCCGGGAAAGTGGCTTTGAGTAGGTCAATGCAGTTTTTCCATTCCTGCAATCTACCAACTACAGTCGATGTGAGATGAAAAACGGTGGGGAATTTTTCCAGGATTGCCAGTTCGGTAACTTTGACTGTGCCGTAGCGGCAAACCCGTCCCAAATCATTTCTCTGCAGGTCGACAATCATCGTATTTTCCGAGTGGTCTTTGACGCTGCTTAATAATTCTCGTGCCTGTTTGAGGTCTTCCTGCGGGGTCTTGCCGCGGGGTCGTGTTCCCTTTATAGGTCGTGTTTCTACTTCACCATCCCGAAAACGGAGGAACCTTTCAGGTGAGGCACTGACAATAGTTATTCCGTTGAAATCGAGATAAGAAGCGAAGGGAGCAGGATTGATTAGACGCAATTGCAGATAAAGTTCGTAAGGGGTAACGGATATCTTTGTTTCGAACCGCTGTGACAGATTCACTTCGAAGACATCGCCATTGATGATATATTGCCGTGCTTTTTCCACTGCCTTGATATAGTTTTTATGGGTGAAATTCCCCTTGAGCTCGACTTTGTCGATTGTAGAAGCAGGATATCTCAGGGTGGGTATTTTATTCAGTTTGTCTTTAAACTCGTTCAGACGTTCTCTGGCTTTTTGAATTCTTTTTGCCTCATTGAGTTCGGGGAAACCGGAGGAGACCAGGAAGGTTTTGTCGAGCAGGTTATCATAAGCCAGGATGAGGTCGTAAAAGCCGAAATAGCTTTCCGGAAGTTGCAAGTCGTCACTTGCGTTTCTCGGTAGTTTTTCGATGAAGTGACAGAGGTCGTAGCTGAAGTAGCCGACAGCACCGCTGATGAAGGGAACCGGTGTGTCTCCAGTTTGCAGTTTGTAAGTTTCGAGTGTTTGTCCGAGGATATCGAAGGGATTACCTTTCAAAATGGTTCTTTTCTCGTTCTGAGTGAGTGTGATTTTATCGCCGTATGAACTTAATATCAGGAAAGGAATACTACCCATAAAAGAGTAGCGCCCGAGTCTTTGTGGGTCCATCGAGCTATCCAGAAAGAAGCAGAAAGGCTCAGCTCTGAATAACTCAAAAAGAGCGACCGGCGATAGTTTGATATCCAGCTCTTCAATCAGCGGCAATCGGATAGTAGCAGTCATTTCTTTGGTTTCCTGCAGAGGAAGAAAGCCCTTCGGGCATCTGTATCCAGCGTCTGCACACCTGATTCCCAGTTGAATCCGTAAACTTCGATTTCAGTGAAACCCGCGGATTTCAACGTTGATTTTACCCTTGCGGGAGCGTGGCACTTTTGCAGTAGCATTCCATCGGTGCGGTACCAGCTACTATCGCGCAGTCGAAATACGGCGGCATCGAAAGTAGCGGTGTGCTTTGTATTACTGTAGGTATTGCCCACTGCGCAGACGTGGTCGTCCTCGACGATGGTGAAATCGCCTATCCATTCATACAAATACCCTGCTTCGGTGTTCATATCGAACAGTAAGATGCCGTCATCGCGTAAAACATCGTAGACCCGGCTGAAGACTATCTTTAATTCTTTGAGTGTCATAATATGGTTCAGACTATCGAAGACCGAGACGACGGCGTGATACTTTTGTGGTAATTTGAAAGAACGAGCATCAGCCTGCAAGAATTTAACATCTGGGTCATTCTTGAGGGCATAATTCAGCATCTCCGAAGAGCCATCGATGCCTGTTACCTTGTACCCGAGTATGTCGAGTTGTCGAGACATCTGACCTGTCCCATAGCAGAGGTCGAGGATGCGGGCGTTTTTGGGGAGTTTACTCAGTACCAGATTTTCCAGAATAGGCAATATCGTAGGGAGCAAAGAATTCCCCCAGTGTTCGTTATACATCTAGGCGCAAGAGTCATAAGAGGTGTAGGTATTCATATCTACCCGATTATAACATAATGTTATCAATTTTCTGATGGATTTTAATATCGGTTCAGTTGACAATGGTATCTGAAATGATTTTTAATGAGTTATTGTTTCAATAAAAATCTATAAGGTTTGGGGAAATGCAACAGGGTAGTGAAGTAACAGTCAAAAAAGATAAAGAGAATCCGCTTCAAGAAGTTCTTGAATTTGCAGCTTCGGTTATCTGGTTAGGGATTGCTTTCGGTATTGCCATTGCCGGTGGCACCGAGGCGTTCAAAGATCTGGTGAGTTTACGGACCACTATCATCGAATCGTTGGTAGTGGTATTTTTCGCCTTTGTCTTTCATGAACTGGCTCACAGGGTTGTTGCTAGACGGTATGGCTACAAGGCTGTCTATCATGTCTGGATACCCGGTCTTTTGCTGGCGATGGCAGCTTCTCTCGCAGGTTTTCTTTTTGCGGCACCGGGTGGTGTGCACATTGAGATGGGGCAGAATCTCTCCGAAGCTAGGGCAAAATTGGGCAAATCGGCATTAGCCGGGCCGGTTGTTAATATCATACTTTCTATCGTTTTTGCAGTCTTGTCCTTTGCCCTTATTTATTTTCTGGACTTTTACCTTGCGAGCACTGGTAAAACCCTCGCAGAGGTGGAATCGACAGTCAATCTGCTCTGGGGTATCACTATCATCGGGGTGGAGATTAATGCTTGGCTGGCAGTATTTAACTTGATTCCTTTTGGAAATCTGGATGGCTATAAGGTTTTCCAGTGGAATAAAAAGGTATGGACAGTGGTCTTTGTAATCTCTATCGGCCTTTATTTTCTGATGACGTGGGGACAATCTAAATTATTTGGATGAAGTAGTTCCCATTGTCATTCTGAGCACTTCGTTCCTCAGGGTAGATTCCGCGAAGAATATTGGGGAGGAGTGAGAATTCCCCACCCTGAGATTACCGTGACCCGATGAAATCGGGACTCGTAATGACAGTTCTTACCCGCCCTTTAGTTTCTCCGTCAGCAGAGGCACCACTTTGAAAAGGTCGCCGACAATACCATAGGTGGCTACCTGAAAAATAGGTGCATTCGGGTCGTCGTTAATAGCGATAATGCAATCGGCAGTTTGCATACCTGCTAGATGCTGAACAGCACCAGAAATCCCGACCGCAATGTATAACTTCGGGCACACAGTCTTGCCGGTTTGTCCCACCTGATGATAGTAAGGAATCCAGCCTTCGTCTACAGGTGGTCTGGATGAGCCGACGGCTGCTTCCAAGACTGAAGCTAAATCCCTAATCAAATTGAAATTCTCCGGTTTGCCTAAACCACGTCCTCCTGCAATGATAATATCCGCATCCTCTAACTTCACTTTTTCAGTTAAATCGGCAACGAAGTTCAGGAGTCGTGTTTTCGAAGTAATTGCTTCCTTATTGAAATCGACTTTAATAAATTGGCTTTTTCTAGTCGCATCAGGCGGATTTTTCTTGAAGACACGCGGGCGTACGGTGGACATTTGCGGTCGTTTTGCCGGGCAGATGATAGTTGCCATGACATTCCCGCCAAAGGTGGGGCGTGTTTGTCTCAGGAGATGTTTTTCCGTGTCGATATCCAGTCCGGTGCAGTCGGCAGTCAAGCCGGTTTTCAGAATAGCGGCAACTCTGGGGAAGAAAGACCTCCCGAATGGGGTAGCACCGGCAAGAACAATCTCCGGTTTGTATTGTTTGATGAGCCTGACCAGTTCCAGTACATATTGGTCTTCCGACTGATTAGCGAAAGCGGGGTCGTCAATCACATAAACTTTATTTGCACCAAAGGCAGTTAATTGCTCGATGTTTTTGATGTTGTATCCGAAGCAAACAGCACACAATTCTGTTTTCAAGGTGTTTGCCAGTTCTCTGCCTTTGGAGAGTAGTTCATAGCTGACACTTTTGATTTCACTGTTGCGTTGTTCGGCAAAAACCCAAACGCCTTTGTATTCATCGCCGAGCAGTGTCTTTGCAATTTCGGTTTCAATCCGGATAGCTTCGAAAACACAGGCATCGCGGCAAGCGCCGCAAAGTGTGCACCCTGCTTCTTTGATGCAAGCTTTTTCATCGACAACCTCTATCAGTCCGAAGAGACAGGTAGATGTGCAGTTACCACAACCGGTACATTTTTCTTTATCGATACTTATTCCCATGTTAAATCAGTTTCGCCTCTCTCAGCTTTTCAACCAGTGCTTTTGCCTGAGTTTCAGGGTCACCTTTCAGCATTTCGGCGAGTTGCACTCTTTGTGGATAGAAAACCTTCACAACCCAGGTGGCAGAACCTGCCTGTCCGACAGTTTCTTTTTCTGCGTTAATCTCTTGTGTCGTCCAGGTAGGAATTTGTGCCGATTTTGCCTTGGTCAGGCCGCGTAATGAGGGCATTCTCGGCACATTGATTTCTTTTACCACGGTAATTACTGCCGGTAGGGAGGTTTCAATCGTTTCGTAACCGTCCTCGACCATTCGCTGAACTCGAAGCTTGCCATTGGCAATTTCCTCGATTTTATTGACATAGGCGATGAATGGAATGCCGAGCATTTCAGCAATTTCAGGACCTACCTGGCCGGTATCGCCGTCCAATGTTTGACGCCCGCAAATCACGAGGTCGTAATTTTTGATTTTTACAATCGCTTTTGCCAGAGTCGTTGAAGTTGCCAGTGTATCCGAACCTGCGAAAGCGATGTCGCTTAGTAAGATAGCATCATCGGCGCCGCTGCTGATAGCATCGCGTAGCATCTCTGTTGCCTGGGGAGGTCCCATGCTGATAGCTGTAACCCTGCTGCCATAGCGCTCTTTCAAACGCACGCTTTCTTCTAGGGCATAGCTGTCAAGCGGATTGACGATGCTTTTGATACCCTGACGGATAAGGGTATTGGTTTTGGGGTCGATTTTAACTTCAGTTGTGCTGGGCACCTGCTTGAGGCAGACGATGATGTTCATTCGCGACGGCCCTTTCGCTTTCTCAATTCCATAGCAATGGCACTGTGTAGAACTTCATTACTACCTTCATAAATCTGGGTGATTTTAGCATCGCGCATCATTTTCTCGAGCGGATAATCACGCATATAGCCGGCACCCCCACAAATTTGTACGGCGTCGGTAGTGACTCTCATTGCCACATCGGAGGCGAAAACCTTTGCCATTGCGGATTCTTCGGTGAAATTTTTGGCACCGCTATCGATTGTTTTTGCTACACTGTAAACTAGTGCTCTGGCGGCTTCCACTTGCATCGCCATTTCTGCCAGCTTATATTGGACAACCGGTAGGGAAATAAGCGGCTGGTCGAACTGGACACGCTGTCGGGTATAATCCACCGCAGCTTCCAGCGCTCCTTGAGCGATACCTAACGCCTGAGCACTGATACCGGGACGGGAGTGGTCCAGCACTCTCATTGATACAACGAACCCCATGCCTTCTTTGCTGAGGATATTTTCAGCGGGAATGAGACAATTACGGAAAATAAGCTCTCGCGTCGAAGATGAACGGATACCCATTTTCTTTTCTTTCTTGCCGAAGGTGAAGCCCGGAGTTCCTTTTTCCACGATGAAAGCGCTGGCACCGCGTGCGCCTTTACTTTTATCGGTCACGGCGATGATAGTGTAGATTTCAGCTTCACCGCCGTTAGTGATGAATTGCTTGGTACCGTTGAGTACATACCCTTCGGGCGTTTTTTCGGCAGTAGTTTTGATGTTACTGACATCACTACCTGCCGTCGGTTCTGTTAGTCCGAAAGCGGCGAGTCTTTTACCGGCGGCGATGGCAGGTAGATATTTTTGTTTTTGTTCTTCGTTGCCGTAAAGTAATATGGCATAAGCACCCAGGGCGGTTGCCGCATAAGAAACAGCCACTCCGCTACACACCTTGCTCAATTCCTCGACGACAAGGCATAAATCGAGAGAACTGCTTCCCATACCATCATATTGCTCGGGAACAAAAATGCGGAAAAGGTCACTATCCGCCAGGGTTTTGATAATTTCCCAGGGGAATTCTTCTTTCTCATCCAATTCGGCGCGTACAGGTAAAACCTTTTCTTCGGCAATCCGCCGCGCCAGACTTTTAAGGGTTTTTTGCTGTTCGGTCAGAAAGTATTCCAAAATATCCCTCCCTTAGTGAGCATATACTGTGCGGCTTTCCGATAAGTCGCCGGATGTTTACAGAATATAGTTATTATAAGGTGCGCAATGCGTCCACTGTCAAGCTGATGAATCTAATGGTCCGGATTTTGGTCACCTGTGGTCTCTATGGGTGAAACATCTTGTTCTTTCAGGTATAATACATAAGGCAGTGCCTCAATATAAAATTATCACCACGAAACAATCAGGAGGTTAATGAATAATGGCAAACACAGCAAAGGCTTACATCCTTATTGAATGCACAGTGGGTAGAACCAAAGAAGTCGTGACCGGACTAAGCCGTTTGAAGGGCATGAAATCGGTTGAATCTGTTACCGGTCCTTATGATGTTATTGCTATTGTAGAGCTGAATACTCTCAATGAAATCGGCGATTTGGTTACTCAGCATATCCATCCTATCACGGGCATCACCAGAACCGTTACCTGCCTGGTAGTTTAATCTTCGCTTAATCAGTTTTTCGGGTAGCGGAGAGTATGAAGGTGCTTTTGTGTTTGTTGAATTCAGTGTTCCGCGGTTCAAGAATTCTGAAATTCAGTATGTGAAATGATATGTCTGGTGAAATCAAAAACCGAAAATTTACCGAGTTCCTGGCAAGTCGGGATACATTTCGGGTTTACATGGGCAAGCGTCTCCTTTTTGCTTCGAGTAAGGAGCGTTTATTACCCTTGTTGGAATATATGGATAATTTCTTGCCTTATGCAGCAGGTGTAATTGTTTTCGACCGTGTGGTGGGCAATGCCGCCGCTTTGCTCCTGAAGAAGATACTCTGCCGTGAAGTGTACAGTGAACTGGGTAGCGAAACTGCCATAAAGACATTGCTTTCTTCCGGCATCGATTATCACTTTAACAAAACCGTGCCTTATATCGAGAATGATAGCCGACAGGATATGTGCCCTATGGAGAAGTTATCCCTGGGGAAAAGTCCGGAAGAGTTTTACGGATTATTGAAGAAGCGCAATTGCTAGTGTTTGTTGCAGATTAAGAGGACTCGCCGGTCAGCTTTTTCAGTCTTGCCAGTACTTCATCGATTGTCTCTTCGGCGGTGGAAGCGCCGCCGGTAATGCCGATGTGTTTATGCCCTTTCAGCCATCCGGGTTTAATTTCTGCGGCAGTCTCGATGAGATGGGTTTTGGTCGAATGACCGCATAATTCTGCCAGTCGATTCGTATTGGCGCTGGTGTGGTCGCCGACTACGAACATCAGGTCGACTTTCTCCGCCAATTTTTGTGCTGATTCCTGTCGCCGTCTTATATCATGGCAGATGGTATCTACGATGTGCAGTTCCGAGTCTTTGTTCAATGTGATATCCACCAGTTGTTTGATGAATTCATTGAAATTGGCTGGGATTTGAGTGGTTTGAGCCAGTATGCCGATTTGTTTCGGCAGGGGATTCAGTTCTGCAATTGTTTTTGCATCCAACGTGGCAATGCCCTTGTTATCTGCCCATGCCAAGATGCCTTTGACCTCAGGATGGTTTACATCGCCGTAAACGACTACAAAAAAGCCTGCTTTCGATAATCGCTGAGCAACCGATTGAGCACGGTGGACGAACCGGCAGGTGGTATCGACGATTTTGAGTTTCCGTCTCTCGATTTTCTTTGCCACCTCAGGACCTACTCCATGAGCGCCGATGGCAATCGTATTGCCTTTGACACCCTCGATAGTATTTGCTACGGTGATGCCCAGTTCTGCCAATCTCTGCAAGACCTGTTGATTGTGAACGACTGCTCCGAGGGTTTCTATTTTACCCTGTTCCTCGGCAGTTTTTTCCAGCGTGGTGATAGCACGCCTGACCCCGAAGCAAAATCCGGTGCCTGCGGCTTTTTCAATCTTGATGCTCATTCATTTCCTTTTTCGGCATAAACCCCATGATATTCAGGCGGGAGCAAATCTGTGATGCGCTCCATAACGAGTCGCGTGGCATCTTCTCTGGTGAGTTTACCATTATTTGACGATAGTTGAAAAGGTTGTCCGAAGTTTACGTTTACGACAGGTCTTTTGAAAAACCAGCCGAAACCGCGCATTTTTTCCGTGCCGGAAATGCCTACGGGTAG
>CAIWXV010000066.1 GCA_903916765.1 uncultured Dehalococcoidia bacterium
AATATAGGATAAGCCCCTACCGCGTCCTCTGGCACAGGAATAAAGTCAAGCGTTGTAAACGGAATCGAAAAGCCATTGTCCTTGCCACACTTCTCGCACATAACTTTTAGTCTAATATCATCCCCATAATTAACTCGATGGATATGAAGGGCAAGATACTCCATATCCGGTACCGTAAGCGAGAGGATAGTATTCCGCGTGACTTTATCACCCTTGTCGCCGATAGATATAGTTAGACATGCAAGATGATCTGGTATTACTTCTGCCAAGCGTTTCTTGGAGTTAGTAAGCAGATCATCCGCGGTTGCATCACCCTCTTTTATCTCTGCTGGTTCTTTACATACCGGCAATTCAATTATATCAGTCCGAACTTGAACCATAAGTTAGACCCTTCCTCTGAAATCATTACAGGCCATTGTGATACTCAACTGAACATGCTCATTCTGTCCTGTAGACTTCAGCATTTTCATCTTGGTTTTCTTCGGCCAACAATCATAGATATCCCAATACATATTAGGATCATCATTCGGTCCAAGTTGAATCAATGTAGCATCGCGCCAATATACTGTGCAGTCTCCAGCAATAACCTCATCCTGCCAAACTTGCCAGAATAAGCGTTCATCTCCATTAACAGGAACGATAACTGTTAAATCAAACTCTCCGATAACCTCCCCACCAGCTACTTTTACCTCTGGGGTTTGTCCGGCTCCGCCATACTTAACAGTCTCAAAGTTCCTCTCTGGTATATCGCACTCCTGAATCATTGCTGGAGCATACCCATTGAACTCCATCCTAAACTTATGCCCCAGCAGGACATTTCCAACCTTTGTTGCTTCGGTTATAGCCATGCGTCACCACCCCTTATCTTCGTACCCAGCCAGGAAGCTGGTACATGGTTGAATAGTTG
The DNA here is from genome assembly GCA_903916765.1 of uncultured Dehalococcoidia bacterium. Lineage (GTDB taxonomy): Bacteria > Chloroflexota > Dehalococcoidia > Dehalococcoidales > Fen-1064 > Fen-1064. Next base: position 908 of record CAIWXV010000066.1, read on the forward strand.
GCGAATGGCTCGCCAGTTCGCATTACTCCCATCTCGCAGATCAGATAAAATATCTGTCGGACAGGTTGAATTAAGATTCGAACCCGATACTTTCCTTGGTCAATATCTGGCCCTGTATTTAAAACAGCACCCTTCAATTCACCACCTGAGAAATAAGCATCCCGATCTGTCTGAATAAAGTATCCATAAACGGCATACTTCATTAGTTCTCGTCGCATAAACGGATCGAGGATTCTATGAACCTCACGCCATGTCACAGGATGGTTCGGGTCATTAATGAATTGAAGCAACACAGGCATAAGCATCCGCTCGTAGGTCTTGAGCAGACGAACAATCGGAAACTCTTTAAGTGCACTATCTATACGTTGTGAAGTCCAACCACCCCAAAGAACCGCCCCCTCATCTCCGTATGTCTCTGGGTGTGTCTTGATAATTCTAAGATCATTAATTCCAAACTCTGCAAGATAGTCTGCCCCTGCCCTGTCCTCTGCGACATTATAGTCAATTCCAAGAACTGCCGGGCATTTCCCTCGTTTTAACCCAAACGGCGACCAGTGGGGTCCGAGCTGTGTGTCTGTCCACGCTATTGATGCAGCAAGATAAGACAGCGCCGGAATACTCACATGACAATTATGCTTTGCATCGAATACTTCTGGCCGCCCAAACATCAATGATAGGTCAGGATAATCAAACGCTGCATGCTCATAGTTTGGAGCCTCACCCATTCTCCACTCAACGGTCTGCTGTGGATTAAGATTCTCCGGGGTCTGTCCATGAACAACTACCCCGCATCTATTCATACAATAGGCTGCATACTCATGAAGTACGTCTGCCGAACTTGCCCCAATCGGCATAATATCAATCGCCGGCATGAGTACCTTATCACATGCAAATACCCCTGTTCCGGCAGACTCATCTCCTACGTAATCCGCATCTGATAGAATCATAGTTCCATCGTCGCCCATAGTAAAAGTATATCCAGTTTCGTTAATTGCCGGCCAATCTTGCGGAGCAGGATTCGGATCTTGTATATCTATAATCCGACAAAGACTACTGTGTATATTGATGTATGACTTCCAATACTTTGGGTCACCTGGGTCTGGAGACAAATCAGCAAAGTATTCCTCTGGAGACCCAGAAATAGTTAATCGAATATTCATTCGCTCCCCTGGGCTAAGTGAGGAATCATAAGTATAAAACTTGGCTCCGTTTCCATACGCTCCAGGACCAAGTAGTTTCACTGTCCATGCTAAAATAGAGTCCCCGCCATATCCAACCTCTTCTCCTGCCTCAATACCCAATGCACCCAGGCATGTCGAAGTATCCAAGACTTCAATTGAGGACTCGGCACCATAAGACTCCGCCTCTATAATTAGTTTGCCACGGCTAGTTCTTGCTACCGCGCCAACAAGCTCTACATTTGCCATTATATCCTCCTAATCTTTACTGAGACACCGTTGTCGTGGTTGACGTTGTCGTGGTAGTTGTCGTTGTGGTTGTAGTAGTAGTTGTAGTGGTAGTTTCCTCGTTAGTCATCATTTGCCTTGCTACCTGTGCCGCTGTGAGTCTAAAACTCGAAGTCTCACCATGCAATGGTCTAAATGCAAACGATTGTGTTCCACCACCATCAACCTTAATATCTATCGTATTTGCTGCTTCAACCCGCTCATATGCCCCAACTGAGAAGCCAAGAGTTGAATATGAATTATGGGACACGACATTAATCTTCAAACCATCAGTATCCGCATCAGCAGTTAGTTTCAACTTTCCATCAGATGCCGTTGCAGTAAGACCCGTCGTTTGATCATTTATCGCATCAATGATAGTTGTTAGTAAAACCGAAGTACCCGGAACAAACCGCACTACTTGAGCAGCTCCCCAACCCTCTGCTGTACTCCCTACAGAGATACTAAACTTATCATTTGTGTCTACAACAAATACAAACTCTCCATCTTCTCCTACCTCTCTTCCGGTTACTGTTCCAGCAATCGCTGGTGTAAACGTATATGGTCCTGCCACTGCCTCGACCTTTGCCTGAAGAGGTATCCCGCCTCGATCACTAATATCAACTTCAGCACAAGAGGCCGTCATTGTATCAAGATCTGTTACGTCATCAAGATGGGTAAGTCGGATATAGATTATCTTTGCACCCTGATCTAATGAATGAATTGCAATAAGAGGATCTTGTGTCCATGTCAATGTATTCCCAAGGTTCTTAACAAACTGCTCTGAACTCTCAAGAATATATGGGTACCAGCATCGACCCCTTTCGGCCTGACCGAGCATGATAACAAAACCCTTCTCCAACTCATTTATATACGCACTTAGATCGTATAGATTCCAGATTACTCGTGGATCGCCCAGACTCATATTACACCTCCGAATCGTTTACGTTTTCAAAACGTATTACGCCTTTCTTCTCCATTATACTCAGATGCGGAGTTATAAACTCTTTTCTGAAGGGCGTTGTTTTATTGATTGACAGTCCAGGCGCAAATGGTCCACATCTAAGGATTCGTCCATCCCCCAGATGATATTCGCCAACTGTTTTCTTCAGGTTGACAATCCGACAAAAGTTACATAGTTCAGCCATAATCTCACCTCGTACCTAACTCTAGTTCTATTCTGCTTATTGAAGGAACCGTATTCGATACCAACCTATTTACCCATACATTTGTTATCTCATATCGAAAGGCTGATCTGAACAACGGGTTCTCTAGCTCGTCAAGGTTAATTGGTTCCCCGTCAAGAATAATACTTACCGGGATATTATTAATCATAGGTGTATATTTCTCTGGCAATGCCTCTAGCATAAGAAGCTCGACTGCTGAGACATGCGATCTTATACTCGATAATATGTCTACCTGATACCGCATAATCATTGGTGTCGGATATTTAGACCACTCCCAAGAAGCTGGTCCAGTTATTGTTGATCCATGTTCCTCTATATATGCTGCATAGATATTTCCAGTAGTAGGAATATCAAAAACTTGTTCTTCTACCGAAGGGGTCCATACATCCTGATGTGGCATTGAAAGTGAATGATCTATTGATGGAGGAATCAACTGTGTAACTGCAATACAAGGAAGCTCAGTATCACCAAAATCACGAAAGCTGCCCGGCCCATAAATCTTTATGGCAACATCGTCCAGTTCGATCATTGCAAGCCGAGCAAGGAAAAAGGCTTCTACCTGTGCAATCACTTTGTTGCTCCCAACAATGCTTGTCTATAAAACTCAATAACCTTCGGGGTACATTCTACCGCCGAGGGTTTCATAAATGGTCTAGCCGGTATCTTCTTCTTTGCACAACCGAACTCATGAATAGCTGCAAGATTTGCAGTTCCACTCATCCTATTTGCGCCAACTTCTCCAGAATCAAACGATATCTTCTTATAAGTAACGGAGTCCATCAATGATCCGGTATCTATAAGAATCTGATTACCGCCATGTGCAAGTCTAGCCGCCAATGTTGGTTTACCCTCTTTTACCCCAAAGGGGATCTTGAGTTTCGTCAGTCTAGTTGCAAGGTTTTTCTTTGAATAAGACATCGCTTTCTTTGTATATGATCTTGTTCGTGCCGCTGTCGTCCCTGCTTTATGTGCTGCCCATCCAAGATCCTGATTAGTAAAATGGGCTTTAATTGTTCCCTCAATATACCATCCGGCATTATCTGTTGCATCTCCCACTCTGGCCTTGATATTAGTGCCAGCATTATGCAGATAATTTATCAACTTATCCCAATCGCCGGTCTTTTCTATCTGAATCATCAGTTATCCTTAAACGCAATCTTTGTAACCGTTTTTGTTGATTTAATCTCAAGCGCCTTCGTTAAATAACATACCACAATATTATGTGCAGCTCCTATTGGATTTGTTTTTGTAAGAACCGGGTTCTCTTTACTAAAATCATATCGAGTTCCGTCTATATCGAAATGCCCCGCGGGATCAATGACAATCGTCCCAAGGTCCTCCAACAAAAAGAATACTTCCAGTTCTTCATAATAACGAGTTCCCGCTGCATCCACCGTAATAGAATCCTGAGAAACCCTGGCGGGATGGTGGAGAAAACATCTTATGTTGGTTGTCGTGACCCCGGCGGGGCTGGTGTATGACACATAATCATTTGCATAAAACGAGAAAGCCTTCGCAATCGCCCGTGTCATACTCCTGATCTGTGAAATATTCATCCGATATCCTCACTACTGCGACACTGTAGTCGTTGTACTTGTAGTCGTACTCGTTGTCGTTGTCGTAGTTGTTGTAGTGGTAGTCGTTGTCGTTGTTGTCGTCGTTGTTGTCGTGGTCGTGGTCGTGGTGGTCGTTGTCGTGGTAGTAGTCAGATCATGTTCAAACGATCTACCAGCAATCGTGCCAATATTCCTGTCCTCGCCTTTGGCAGACTCCCCACTCCAAACTTTCCCGGTCAATACCCGTTTCCAAATGCTACCTTTTTTACCCGCAGATCCTATTGCCATTTATCGCCTCCTGGACACCCATTATGCAGATGTCGTGGTTGATGTTGTCGTGCTACTCGTTGAAGTGGTCGTCGTCGAGGTCGTTGTTGTCGTGGTGGTTGTTGTACTTGTAGTTGTAGCTAATGCTTCCAGCTTAATAAACGTTGATGGTACCCTTGTCTTAATCTGGGTAACATATCTACCTAAAAGAATCGAAACAATCGAGTGGGCATCCCGTATTACATCATCAAGTACTGAGCTAAACCTCTTTCCAACAGATCCACCACGAAACTGAACGGATACCCCTTTAATACTAACCATTGAGACTTCTTCCTCACCACTTGAAGTCTGCTCTGATCCCGTTTCACTCGCATTTGCCAAACTCTGGGATATCACGACACAAGCTATATATACCTGTACCATCTTGATATCCTCTGGGATCTCGGTTAGGGGTATTCCATAAAGTTCCTGACACAATGCCCTCGGAAAAGCCAACCGTTGCATATCATACGCCGGAAATCCCTGAAACGTGAATAGATCACCGATTAAATCGGTAGCCATTCGCATCCGAAACTCCTTTACTGGAGTTGTCAGAGTATTCCACGCAGTAATAACCGCGGTATCTATCGGAAGTTGCGTTAGATACGTTGCAGCCTCTGTCAACGTTGCAAATGAATTGCTGGTCGCCGACCCTGCTTCAACTAACAGCGTCATGCCTTAGTTTTCCTATCGAATATATCGGGCTGTTTCTTCTTCTTCGGTTGCTTTCTTGCCCGAATCTTTACTTGTGATAGATCAATCTCTACGGGTATCTGCGATATATCAACCCCTATGGGTATCTCTTCTATAATAACTTCAGGTAATACCTTCTCCAGCAAAGTAGGATATTCCACCTTAAATACTGGAGTAGTTGCCCGTAGATTAATCTTTTCAATGGTTTTGAGTGCTGACGCATTGATTATCTCCTTACTATCCCCAACTGAGAAGATATACGTTGCGTCAGCTACAATAACCCGCCGTCCTGACCCTAAGTATCGTACTAATGCCATGACGGACCGCCTTTAATCTGTAGTTGTCGTACCGGATACATTAACTCCAGTTGCAAGTACACATCCATCAACCTGCTCGACGCCTACAGCAACACGCATTGTCACCACGATAATTATCATCCTGGCTTCAATATCTCTAGCGGTTTCAATCTGAATACCACGCTGTGTGCCAAGAATGAAGTTCTGGGGTGTTGACAATACGATATTCTCAGGAAGCATTCTTGCTGCTGGTAGAAATGGTATGCCCCGGAAACCAAACTGTGCGAGTTGGTCCATATTGAGCATTGTATCGCCACCAGGCGTCAATCTTTGCATCCAGTTCATGATGAACTTATCGACAACCGCATAGTTACATATGAACCGCAGGTTCTCCTGTAACTCCCTAAATGCATAGGGAAGAGCCTCAAGAATCGCCTCGAACATATCCGGTGTTGGTGTTCCTGATACACTATCGAAATCCACGGTATTATGATTATCACTATCGTTTGCGATTATCTCGGTAATACCATCAAAAGCTGCCAAAAGACCACCAGCGGTTCCACCCTGGATGAGAACTTTCTCCAGATCACGTCCGATCTTCGGAGGAAGCAGTTTATCCATAATAGTAGCTTCCAATGTGCCACGCTCAAGGTTGTCCTCGATGACATCATACGGAATATACATCGAACCGATCAGCTCGGTAGTTGTCAGTTCGATCCATTCAGTAAACACCTTCGAGCGTTTAGCCGCATCGAGGGCAGTTCCACTTGTTGGCGCTGGGTTCAAGAAGTCCCCAGTAATACCGATCTTGTTGATACGCCTAACCGGGGCGGTCATATCGACTTTACGAATCGCCGACAGAAAGGGTGTTGAATCATACACTTTTAACATGAAACGATTCTCTTCTTCTCGAAGCAGATACCCACCATCTCCAATGAGATCACCTACGGAGATATCACCTTTCTTAATCGCTTCCCACAATTTCCTATTTCTTTGTGCAATAGACATAGCCATCGTAACTTACTCCTCATACAAAGTACTGATTAGCTGTTCAGAACAGCCTGGATCTTTGCGTTTCTCATGTTGGTGAAGAATCTACCAGTCCACGGGTTCTCCGGGTCCATCTTTTTAACCTCATCCTGGTCAACTTTCTCTTCGCTTTGTGTACCCGAAGTGGTTGCCGCCTTTGCCGCCAATGAATCCAGCTTCTTAATTGTCTCGGTATGCTCGGACTTCATTGCCGCGAGTTCTTTCACAAGTGCCTGAATCTGAGTAATCAATTTATCTTCAGATGTCTCGGCTGCATCACTCTCTGGGGCTTTGGCCTTCTCCACGGGTTTCTCTTCTTTCTTCTCATCCGCAGCTTTGGTTAATAGTCCCTTGATCGCCTCCAGATCCGCGGTCAAGCCGGTGAACTTCTCCCCCACTGCCTTCTCAATCAACTCCAATACCATCTTCTCGTCCATCTTTTTCTCCTCAACTGTGACGACATTAACCAGGTCGTCTGCGTTTTTGAGAGTTCCGACCATAAGTCGGACCCTATCGTCCGCGGTCTTTGCTAGAGCAATAGATCCGCTGATAAACTTCTCGGCAGGGATAACAACACATTTGTTGGTTTTCCCGATCCGTATACGTTCCTCGATCTTTAATGCCGATGAACCCATCCATTCCAAGTCCGGCAAAAGGGCAGCATCGTCATACTCAATACCATCAAGCACGATTGCATGAACAACTCGATCCATGATCTCCTCCTCTTCCTTGGCGCTATATTTACCAAGCACCCGTTCTGCCCTCGCACGTAGCTCCGCATCGGTATCATTCCCTAAAACTGCTTTGATTTGATTCATTCTGGCGAGTGCATTCTGAAGGTGCGGTTTGTCGATCTTTCCACTGGAATCTTTATACGGTAAATGTCTTGCAGACTTACTGTCCCCGTCTTTATACCCGGTTTCAATTACAGCAAATGACGAATTCGGTAATGAATTAATAAATGCGGTAGTCCATTCTGCCTTATCCGTGTCCTCTTTTATTACCTTAAACGCTCGTCTAGCCGCAGCATGTTCCACCAACGACAACCATTTCGGTTTAACATTTACCAATTCTGCCGCTTCTACCGTCCTCTCCTCGGCTTCAATCCCCGGTGATTTCATATTCCAATCAACATTAAACCGATGAGCATGACCATTTACTGGTTCCGTCGCTGTGGTCATTATAACCGTATGTGCATGACCCTCATTCATCTCTGTTTTGCTGGGTTTAACATGACCATGCTCATCAAATTCGATCTTAAATGTATGCGTATGGGGAATATGGGCTTCAGATGTGGACATCTCGGTCTCGACTGGTGCTGATTTCAATGCTGTTACCTTCACAGTCCGCGGTATTTTGTCCGCCGATCCAGCCATACTCCAACCATTCAATTTACCATCCTTCACCATCTGAATCCGCTCCGGGTCCGTCACCAACCCAACTGCTATCCACGACCCCGGGATAAATTCCTCATCCCCATCCTTCGCTATATAATTCTCAACTATTACCTCTTTTCCCTTCTCAAAACTATGATCCGTATCCACATTCCCCATCTCGGAGTTCCCCATAAAAGCATACGCCGCCTTCTGAATCTCCTCCGGGGTCATATACTCATTGTCCGTGTCTAACCTATACGGAACATACACCTCACCATACACCAATAACTCGTCCTGCTTCCGTATTGCTATCATTACTAAAAACCCTCCAGCCCGTAGCATAACTACTTCCTAAAAAGAGTAAACCTACAAAAATCATACATATACAACCTATTATTCTTAGAAAGACTGTTACAAAGCTATCTACTAGCAAGCTATATAAATATATGTGAATCGGAGTATAAAAAATCATTCTTAAATTGTGCATAAGGTAAAAATTATACAGGTAGGGGGAGGGGTTTCAGGGGATCTTAAAAAGAAATGAGGGGGATTTTAATATGTAATACCGGATAAAGGGGAGTCCCAACAAGTAATATATTATTAAAAAGAAACAGGGGAAAATTGGTGGCTAATACCCCTAAAAGAATCTTAGAAATAAAAGCTCAAAAATTGATATATAATATCTTAAAAAGAATATCGTAAAAATTACCATGTAATAGTGAGATGCTCGTCTCCGGTAGGATTAGTTGGCCTTTATGATTTTTTATCTTGATCTGGTGGCTGGTCGAGGCTCGAAGTTCATCGGTCTACTTGGTCGAGTCTATCTGGGGAGGGTCGAGTTGTCTTTCTTTATCTATCTGAGGATAGTGTATCTGTTTGTTTTGTTCTCTTATTGGATACGCTCGGTCCGCCCATCGAGGGTCAGGTCTTATCTTGCCAATGTTACATGCCTCTATACCTTACCCATCTGAACTACAAACCCCATCTATAAATGGTTGAGTTGTTCGTTTACTTTCGATGTCCATGTCTGGGGTATAGTAATGGTAATACAAATAGAGATTAGTTTGAACGGGGAATCGAGAATAGGGGTATGGAGTATAGAGATTAGAGCAATAGTTTTTAAGAATGGAATATCTTCGAAGATATAATGTTCTTACAAAGTGAGGAGCTGCATAGGGTAGAACTACAAATAGCGGTAGCCTTTTAGGGTCTATCGCTTCTTCCTTGTCTATGTCCAAGGCGTAGCTATCGTGCTACTATCAAATAGTGCAACTCTCGCTGAGTTGTTTGGCCTTATCCGCCCAGACTGTTATACATTTGGTTATACGTTTAGCCTGTTAGGAATCTTTATACTATGGGCCTGACATCGAAGTGGCCACGGATTAAAAGATCCGGGATTCCCATCATTACCATAGCGATATATTCGGCGTTGCCTTACCGCTTCACTAGACAATGAGAAGCAAAACGTCTAATGGTAATCTAAATCAGGGCCTTCTTCTCTCTACCCAACCTATATCCCGGTGCACTTAATATCTGACGAGCGTTGCTCCCTTTCAATTGAACTACCAGAAGCCTTTCCAATTGAACTCGTGTTACAATTGAACCACTTTAAGGTCGTTTTCAGGTCGGTGCCGTCGATCTAATACCCCAGGACCACTCAACAATCATCGAACCAATGTATGCTTGAATGCCCTAAAAGGGGCTTACATCAAATCGATAGTCAGTTCGATGGGGGGATATATAAACTATAATAAATAAAATGTCAAGAAGAAAATGAAGGGTAAATAGAAAAAGTCCCGTGCCCGGAATCGCTAATCAGGTGTGCTCGATTCTTAATCATCTTCTATATTTACACTCCCCTCTACGTTTCATTATATATAGTGCATCACACAAGGGTCAAATCTACCACCTTGAGGATCATATCGGGTTCCTTTTGTCCACGTCGCCAGGGGTTTGGCGTTAGTATAAGCTGTACATCTCCAGCCTCTGGTAGATTCAACTCTTCAATAGCTATTCGCCTAGAGTAATAGATCGTTTCACCATCTTGTTCCTCGCCCCAAAGACCTATCAAGGTATCATCTATCAAGTTTAAACTTCCTCTTGATACGCTTAATAGCCTCATTCATATCACATTCATGCAAGATCATATATCCACCATTCTTCACATAGATCAATATCTCCTCTGGATATACCGACACATGCACATGACGATCTAATGTCTGCCAGTGAGACATCTCCTTTCCCTTGCCTACTCGATAGACCTTCCATTTACAAGCCTTCACCAATCCTTGCATATACTGCGTCATTCGCAACAAGTCCGCACCAATACTAGAGTTCATTCTAAC
>CAIWXV010000067.1 GCA_903916765.1 uncultured Dehalococcoidia bacterium
CCCCTGAGTTTATCTTGTTTATGGCAATAAGGTAAGAAGTGGTACAACAATTGAAAGCAGGTCAGTTTACGCAGTAGGACGTTCCTTTTTGCCTCAAGGAATCAGTCGTACATTATAACCCGCAGGACACCAATATCAGGTATTCTGTCCCAGAGGTCATGACACCTTAGAATGATCAAGCCGCTTTCTTCAACTAATTTGCGTTTCGCTCTAATATTTTCATAACGGAAGACAATCCCGTCACTGTCGAAATGGTCATAGTAGTTGGGCTCATGGGTGATAAATATGTTACAGTTGAGTTCGAGAGCACGCTTCAATGCCCAAGTATAGCTCTGCCAACCAACAGCAATGCCGGTGACTATCGCTTCCGGATCACCAGCCTTAAAAGTATCCACGGTAGTCTCCCAGTTGACCCACCCTTTGTCCATAGACCGTAAGTATTCGCCAACGTCTCGTGCTTTCATCTTCTCAAAACTCCTTTTCACGATTAAGATAAATACTCATATAATAGAATCAATGATATCTGCAATTTGAAGAATAACAACCCCAATTCTTTCCAGTATTCCTCGCCCTTAAAGGGCGAGGATAAAGTACGAGAGGAAGGGCGAATGCCCTTCCTCTTCTGGAGCTTCTACTCCTTTGGCATACAAAGTGACAGACATCTTCTAGAACTTTCACCATCATTCCAACCTTCTCCCATCAAGGGAGAAGGGACACTGTTATTTGCACCGTTTCTCGACGAGGTGTTAGAATGCAGTCAAGATGGACTATATGGAGATGGCGTTATCTCTGGCAAGGCTGGCTCTGGGGCAGGTCAGCCCTAATCCGGCAGTCGGTGCGGTCATCGTCAGAGGTAATAAGGTCGTGGGGCAGGGGTATACACAACCGCCGGGTTTGGCTCATGCCGAAGTAGCAGCATTACAGGAGACTGGTGAGCGGGCAAAAGGTGCGGTGATGTATGTTACCCTAGAGCCGTGCTGTCATTACGGGCGGACACCTCCATGTACACAGGCAATCATCGCTGCGGGTATTAAAGAAGTACACGTTGCTATGATTGACCCTAACCCCCTAGTGAACGGTAAAGGTGTGAAAGAACTCGAGCAGAGGGGTGTCAAAGTATCTTTGGGTGAACGTGAAGATGATGCCCGTGAAATCAACGGGGCTTATATCAAATTCATTACCACCGGCAAGCCTTTCGTGATTGCTAAGTTTGCAATGAGCCTAGATGGGAAAATTGCCACCAGAAACGGCGATTCGAAATGGATTAGCAGTGAAGATTCACGCCGATATGTTCATCACCTGCGTTATACTACGGATGCAGTTATGGTGGGAGTCAATACTGTCTTGACCGACGACCCACGGCTTACGGCGAGGTGTAGTTTCCGTGACGGGATAGCGAAGAAACAACCCCTGAGAGTAATTGTCGATGCCGTAGGGAGAACACCCATCACCGCCAGAATTTTTAACGAGCCCGGTAAGGTTTTATTAGCGGTCGGGGACAAGGTACTGAAATCTCAGCAGGCAGTTTATACTGGTGTCAATACTGAAGTATCAGGATTCCCTGTTAAAAGAGGACTAATAGCGCTCGAAGATTTACTCTGGGCACTCGGACAAAAGCAGATTACCAGCGTACTGGTCGAAGGTGGAGCTACTTTACTCGGTTCGTTTTTTGACCGTAAACTGGTCGATAAAGTGATTGTTTTCATCGCTCCGATTATCGTTGGCGGTGAAAAAGCCAGAACCGCTGTAGGTGGTAAAGGCGTCGATAAAGTGGTAGACTCATTAAAACTGGAGCGCATCAAAATCGAGCGATTCGGTAATGATACTATGATTACTGGTTATATCGGAGATAAGTAATTGTTCACAGGTATTATCGAGGAAGTAGGTAAAGTCAACCAGGTTCAACTGGGTAAATTGATGGTAAATGCAGGCATAGTTCTGCAGGGCACTGAGCTTGGAAGCAGCATCGCCGTTAATGGTGTTTGTCTGACCGTGACCGGTTTTAACTCAATCGCTTTCTCAGTCGATGTTATGCCGGAGACTTTGAAGCGGGCTAATCTCGGCAAATTAAAAGTCGGCGATGCGGTCAATCTGGAACGCCCTATGGTAATGGGTGGAAGGTTGGGAGGTCATCTGGTGCAGGGGCATATCGATGGCACCGGCAGAGTACTCGCTCTCAAGCATGAGAATGAAGCTAGCCTGATGCATTTTGAAGTGCCACATCGATTGATGCGTTATCTGGCAGTAAAGGGTTTTATCGCAGTGGATGGCGCTAGCCTCACCGTCGTCGAAACCGGTGAAAACTCATTTGCGGTTTCACTGGTCGATTATACTCAGCAACATACTATATTGGGTAAGCGGAAAGTCGGTGACATTGTTAATCTTGAGGTCGATATTATTGCTAAATACGTGGAATCTCTAACCAGTGCTCATTCGGGCGGAGTAACGTTTGATTTCTTGAAAGAGAACGGTTTTATTAGTAACTGATTCCCGTCTGTATTCCTGAATATTTGGAGTAAGTGTATGCCGTTATCTGAAATCCGAGAAGTTATTAAAGATATTAAAGCGGGCAAGTTTATTATCCTCGTGGATGATGAAGACCGTGAGAATGAGGGCGACCTGATTATGGCGGCGGAGAAGGTAACTCCGGAAGCTATCAATTTTATGACGAAACATGCCCGCGGATTGATTTGTATGCCGGTTGCCGGACACCGGTTAGATGAGTTGGAGATCCCTATGATGGTCGGTGACAATACGGCACGGTACGGCACCGCTTTTACGGTATCGGTAGATGCGAAAACACGCGGCGCTACTACCGGTATTTCTGCATATGATAGAGCAGTTACGGTGAAAGCGATGATTGACCCGTCGACCACGTCGAAGGACATGGGAAAACCGGGACACATTTTCCCGATACGTGCCCGTGATGGTGGTGTGCTGGTGAGGGCGGGACATACCGAGGCTACTGTTGACCTTGCTAAGCTTGCGGAGATGTATCCTGCCGGCGTTCTTTGTGAAATTATGAATGAAGACGGCACGATGGCACGATTGCCGCAACTTGAAGTTCTGGCGGAGAAGTTTGAACTTAAAATTGCCAGTATTGCCGACTTGATTGCCTATCGCCGCCGTCATGAAAAATTGGTGTGTAAGGTGGCGGAAGCTGTTTTACCGACCCGTTACGGTGAATTCAAGACGATTGCCTATAAGAGCGATATCGATACCGACGAGCATGTGGCACTGGTGATGGGAGACCTTTCCGGAGAAGAGCCGGTACTGGTACGCGTCCATAGCGAATGCCTCACCGGTGATGTTTTCGGTAGCCTCCGTTGCGATTGCGGTGAGCAATTGAGCATGGCAATGGAAGCAATTGCCAAAGAGGGTAGAGGAGTTTTGCTTTATATGAGGCAGGAAGGCAGAGGCATTGGCTTCCACAATAAAATTCGTGCCTATGAATTGCAGGATAAGGGAATGGATACCGTGGAGGCAAATGTTTCGTTGGGATTTGCCCCTGACCCGCGTGATTATGGTATCGGGGCGCAGATATTAGCCGATTTAGGTTTACATAATATCAGACTGTTGACCAATAACCCCAAGAAACGAATTGGGCTGGAGGCTTATGGTTTGAAAGTAACTGAGACTCTGCCGATTATTAGTACGCCAAACAGGTATAATATTAATTATCTAAAGACAAAAGAAGAAAAGATGGGACACCAGTTGGGTATTACCAACAAAAATGGTGAGAATAAAAAAAATAGTTTATAATCGAATTACAAAGTTCAATGAAATTCCGGATACTCGAAGTGTATAGGAGGGAAAAGTGGGTAAAGTTTATGAAGGGCTTCTACAGGGGAAAGGACTCAAATTCGGGTTGGTTGTCTCGCGTTTCAATGAATTTATCACTGCCAAATTGTTAGCAGGAGCACAAGACTCCCTTAAGCGTCATGGCGTAAGTGAAGTGGATATTGATATTGCCTGGGTTCCGGGTTCGTTCGAAATCCCGCTTGCCGCTAAGAAAATGGCTGACACCAAGAAATACGATGCGGTCATTTGTCTCGGGGCAGTCATTCGTGGCGCTACTCCACACTTCGAATATATTGCCGCTGAAGTTACCAAAGGAATCGCCAAGATCGGGTTCGATAGCGGATTACCGGTAACATATGGAATTGTGACGGCTGATTCTCTGGAGCAGGCAATCGAACGCGCAGGCACTAAAGCAGGCAACCGCGGATTCGATGCCGCTGTGAATGCTATCGAGATGGCTAACCTGCTAAAAGGTATTCGATAAACTAGGCAGTTACTTTGTAGACGATGTCGGTTTTCCTCACACGGTCGGGGACTTTGATACCGATGGAGTCACTTACTTTGGCTTCGTTAACGCTGACATTATCGATTTGTATCGACTGAACTACCATTGTGAGGTCGGTAGTGTGCCCCTTGATGCGGATGGTATCTCCGACTTTTAAGGGTGCGGACAGTGCAATACCAGCCACCACCGGTCGGGCGAAGAAATCGCTGACTTTGCCAATAATCACTTCAGCCATCAGAGTACCTCCTTTGACTTTTGTCTAGCTTAGTATATGCCAAGTTCGTACCCAAATCAAGAGATGGCTCTCGCCGATACTACTTGCATTTGGTTGATTTTCCCATTGCGAGGTTAACCTTCGATTTTCTCAGGGTAAACTCCGTACTCGAAGCAATCTCTATAGTTGTATTCTTGAAGGAAAAGGCATGGTGATGGGAAATCCTTTCGTACCAAAAGCAAAAATTACTAAATAAAATGAGGGAGATGGTTTTACCCGCTCCCTCATTTTATTTTTCAGTGGAAACTCTACTTTATTCTCTATCCGCTTCTTTATTGTAGGCTTGTTTCGGCGTTACTGCCCAGGCTGTTGCTGCAACAGCAACGGACTTAATCACATCGCCGATAATGAACGGGAAGAATCCCATCGTGAGA
>CAIWXV010000068.1 GCA_903916765.1 uncultured Dehalococcoidia bacterium
ATAGATTAGTGACACTATATAATGGTGTCATGAAGATAAAGAACCCACTTGCCACCGGCAGTATCATCATAGGGAAACGGATAGCGGACATCTCTCCCGAAGCAACCAGACGGTTAAAGTGGTTTGATTACTACCGTGCCCATGAGAACAACGCTCGTTTAACCTGCCGGCATTTCGACGTAAGTCCACAGACCTCCTATTACCATCAAATTGACACCAACCGAAGGTAATGCTATCGTTTCTATATGGTTTCAGCCTTCAAATTCCGATAGGAGTGTTAATGTTCCGTCGTATCTCTCTGGTTTTTCTTACAATTTTAACTTTATCGATTTCATTATTCGCTATCGGCTGTTCTGCCCCTCCTGAAGGTAGCGCAGAATGGTATTTCAATCATGCTTACAAACTTGCCAAACAAGGCAACTACCAGGATGCAATTACAAATTATACGGAAGCTATCAAAGTAGAACCGTTGATGGCAAAACTATATGTAAATCGAGCCGCCGCTTACATCAGTCTGGGTAGTTACGACCTGGCAATTGCCGACTGTGACGAAGCGTTATCCCTCGATTCAAAACTGACGATTGCCTACATTAACCGTGCCTGTGCCTATAATGCCAAAGGAAACTACGACCAAGCAATTCTGGATAGCAACGCAGCGATTGAAATCGACCATAATCTCGCTCAGGCTTACATCAACCGCGCTTACTCCTACAACCTCAAGGGCGACTTTTATAAATCAATTGCAGACTGCAACGAAGCCATAGAAATTGACCCGAATGTTGCACAAGCTTACTATCAACGAGCTTTCGACTACGAAACCCTCAGCAAAACAGATGAAGCTATCGCCGACCTCCAGAAATTTATCGGCCTGAGTAAAGATACGGTTTCAATTCAAGTAGCCCAACAGGAAATAGCGAAACTTTCAGCAACCACTGATTAATACCAGTATGGTATTGTGATAAACCCTTTAGAAATAGGGGCTACCGCCATCCGACAATAATTGACTCGCGTTGAAAGAGTCGTACTGCAATACGCAAAACAATGACATCCACCACTGCAATGCCGATTGCCAGCAACAATGCCGAAATTGTAGTAAGCCAGATAACGCCTGTTACTTGAATGGCAATCAAAGCCAGTACCGGTAAAACAACGAAAACAATCAGATTCTGAGCGTCTTTGGCATCTTTCGCCCGGGATGAGCCGATAACTCCCAATAGAAAACTCAAAACGGTGATGGTAGGCACGAATAAAAAGAGACTAATAAACCATACTGGAGTCATCACCATGCTAATCAAATATCCCCACCCCATGATATTCACTATCAGAAGGAAAACACCGGCACAAATCCAGGTAACGATTAAAGCAGGTATCGCTCCGGCTAATGCCTTGCCCAAAAGAAGCTCCCAGGTTTTTACCGGAGTCGCCAACAAAGCCTCCAGACTCCCCGATAGTTTCTCATCGACGATGCTGAAAGTAGCCACGCTGATGGAAATCATCAACGGAATCAAAAGCATAAACAAGTTGAACTGACTGAGTAAAAGCACCTGAAATTGCTCACCGCCGGATAGTGTCGCTACAATCGGTGTGGCTCTCTGCAAGTTTGCCAGGGCATTCTGAAAAATGCCGATATTTAGAGCTGCTTCTCCGGCAAAGGTAACCCCCAGCCAGACGTAAACTATCAACTGCCCGACAATCAACAACGGTAACAAAGTCACCAGCAAGATAGAATTGATATCGGTAAAGAGAAATTGCCATTCTTTGAGCAAAACATTAATAATACGCTTACGGCTCACGCTATTTCTCCTCGCGCATCAATTTCAGATAGATTTCTTCCAATGGGTGCTCCCTCTCGGAAACTTCAAGGATTCTCCCGCCGGCATCGACGATTGCCTTCACCAACTCAGGCCGATTTTTATCCGGTTCCGCCAGTACCAGAATCAATCGGTCGGTTTCTTCCCTCAAGTCCTCGACACACGGAAGCTTTCTGACTGCTTCCGCAATTGTTCCGCCCGGATTATCCAGACGGATAATCACCTCACGACGGAAGAAACGATGTCGCAGATTTTGTCCGCTATCAATCACGAGCAGTTTATTACGAATAACCGCAATCCGGTGGCATAGTTGCTCGGCTTCCGCTAAGTTATGAGTCGAGAAGAAAATGGTCCTGCCCTCATTGCTGAGCTTTTTCACCAATTCTCTAACTTCTTGAGCCGCTTCCGGATCTAATCCGGCAGTCGGTTCATCCAGAAAGAGCACTTTGGGTTCATGAAGCAAAGCACGCGCCAGTGCCAACCGTTGTTTCATCCCCTTGGAAAAAGTACCGACTCTACTCTGTCGACGGTCCCACAATCCCATTATCTTGAGGTATTTCTCCACCTTAACTTTAACGTCGATACCGGAATAAAATCCGGCGAAAAATTCCAGATTGCGGCGGGCACTCAATTTCTCATAAAAACCCGGGGTCTCGGTGAGTAAACCGATAGACTCGTGGAGACGCTCAATTTCACCATCGGTGCGACAATCAGCTATCCATGCATAGCCGGAAGTAGGAGCGATAATACCCGACAACATGCGGATAGTAGTCGTTTTCCCCGCACCGTTGGGACCGAGAAAACCCAACACCTCCCCTTTTTCGACTTCAAGGCTTAGGTCGTCTACCGCTGTAATCTCGCCGAATTTCTTGGTGAGGTTATATGCTTCAATTATCTTCATGTTTGCATTACTTTCCGTTCCCTCGCCCTTGAGGGGAGAGGGCTAGAGTGAGGGTGCTATTAATTTCAAGAATGTACAACTCTTTTAAATTATACCTCAATACTCTTACCTAATTCAGGTAAATGTACTTTAATACCGCTTAGTTGTTTTATGTAAAGTTCGGAGCTTGCACTGTGCACCGGAATGAGAACCTCCGGCTTGATGCTTCCGGGAATCGAAATCAGGTCAGTGCCGCAAGCATGCCCCGAAGCATGTAAGCCTTTCTCCCCTTCCGGTATCAGCCATTTGCCATCTTTTTCCTCCGGCAAGCTGCAACTGTGAAACCGAAATGCTCGAGCCCTTTATGCAAACGCCGAAAATCGATTTCCTATTCCTCATCATGGGGTTCGCGTAACTGAAAACATACAGACTACCTGGTTTCGGTCGGATGCTGGGTAATTCGTTGAGGTCGAAGAAGCTGAAACAAAGAATAAACTCTTTTTGCGTCTGTCTCACATCGGATGCCAGAACGACTTTATCTTCATACTCTTCGTGAATTTTCCGTAGCCAGACGGCGGGCGATTTGCTGGCAGTGGTTTCCTGGTAAATAACGATATCCTTATCCCGTGCAATATCAGGAATCAAAGAAGCGAGGAGTCGCACCGTCTTCAATAGATAGACATCTTTAGGTAAGATTGCCAGTTTTCTGCCAGTTTCACGGGCAATTTGCAAAAATAAATGAGCAAACGGTCGATATCTTTAGCCGAGAAATCGGCAATCACCAGACCTTTCGCGCCGGATATGGCACGTAAAGCATTCTGATAGACTTCCTGCTCGGTGACCTTTTTCTCACGCGTGATATCTGTGCCTTAGATAATGAGCTCTCTGGGATGCAGAGCCGCCGCCTGTTCTACAAAACTCTTGGTCAATGCGGCACGTTTGCCATGCAGCCGAAGGTCGCCGTTTTATACACTATCCACCCGGAAGTCATCACAAGATAACCTTGACAAACATCTGGAATAGTGGTACATTCGTTCTAGTATCGTTATTGTGAGGTTCAGGATTGAGCACAACGCGTGAGCGGATTCTCCAGTTCATCGAGAAATTTCTTGCCAAACGTGATTACGCACCAACCGTGCGGGATATCCTCAAGGGCTGTGGCATCAGTTCCACGGCAGTGGTGCAGTATCACCTCAATATACTGGAAAAGCAGGGACGCATCCATCGCGACCCTGAAATATTCAGAAGTATCCGTCTGTCTCACAAGAAGAGCACCGTTATGGTGCCATTGCTCGGCACAATAGCCGCCGGTGAACCTATCCCTGTGCCCGGTAGCGATACCTGGACAAATCAATCGACAGAAATGATGGAAATACCTCAGGAATTAGTCGGCGACAAACAGGTATACGCTCTGAAAGTAAAGGGGCAATCAATGATAGACGCCTTGATTGACGACGGCGATATTGTCTTGATGGAACATGCCGATTCTGCTGAAAATGGTGAAATGGTAGCGGCATGGTTAAAAGATAGACAGGAAGTTACCCTGAAGAGAATTTACATCGAGAGTGACAGAATCTTGCTCAAGCCGGCTAACCAGCATCTCAAACCGATTCAACAAAATCCTGACAACGTTGAAGTCCAAGGTAAAGTAATCGGAGTTATCAGAAAGCTCTAGACCAACCGGCGTTTCTACCCAAACAATCCACGAGAATTATCCGCTTTGGCGACCCCTCCACCACTCTTTTCATGCCTCCCTTGTTCCGATAAACAAAACATGATAGCTTCAGAAGAGTCGCCCAAAGCAGAGTTATAAGTGAAAGCCAATATTAACTATTAACCGTTGGTTTTCATTGCATTGAAACACTCACTGCAATAGACCGGTTTACCCTGACGGGGCTGGAATGGCACTTCGCAGTCCTTTCCACATCGGCCACATGTAGCGGTGAACATTTGTCTCGGGCCGGAGTTCCTTCCCTCACCACCTCTCTGTGATTTCCGATTCTGACGGCAGGCAAGACATCTCTTTGGCTCATTGGTATAGCCCTTAGAAGAGAAGAATTCCTGCTCCCTTGCGGTAAATGTGAAAGCATTTCCGCAATCCGCGCACGTGATTTGTTTGTCTTGATAGGTCACCTGATGTTACCCTCCATAAAAAATATCTCCTGGTAATAGTCAAGGCACCTGACGCCCAAACTAAAACCATTGGCGTCTATTGTACACCAAACATTTTACAAACTGCAACTATTATTCAAAATAGTTAAATTCAAATTCGGTTGGACGTATAATTGTAAGATTTACATGCATCACAAACCTCTAGTTACACAACTACCCACCCATTTATCCCCGCCTTACAGGGCGGGGTATAATCAGAAGGGGAAGGGCATTCACCCTTCCCCTTCTGGAACTTCACCTGAAACACAGCACTCCTTATGATTGCTAAACAGGACTAGCCATATATTTGGACTGTGCTATAATACGTCGAAACAGAGTATAATAATACTAGTACCTCATAATGTTGGAGGTGAAGTTTGTCTTACGCTAGGTTGATCGTCAACCCGACAGCCGGTGCCGGCAGAACAGCCAAAAAATGGCCATACATTAAACAACTACTCAAGAAGATCGGACTAAAATTTGAGCAGGATATTACCGAAGCACCTGGTCATGCCATCGAATTGGCCAAAGCAGCCGTCGGCAAAGGTTACAAACTCGTCGTTTCCGTAGGCGGTGACGGCACCATCAACGAAATAGTTAACGGACTATATTCTACCGGTATGATAAAAGACATGGAACTGGGAATTATCGGTACCGGTACCGGTAGTGATTATATCCGCACCATCGGCATCTCAAAATATTATCAAATAGCCTGCGAACATCTCTTAAATCCCCGAAAAGTATCCGTCGACCTTGGGCTCGTCGAATCTTTAACCACCAGTGCCCCTACAAAGAGGATATTTGCTAATTTTGCCGGATTAGGCTTCGATGCAGAGGTTGTTAGAGCCACCACCAAAAAATTCAAGTCACTTGGCGGCAAACCTTCCTACCTGATGGGTTTACTCAGCACTTTCCTGACTTATAAAAACCGCGAAGTTCATTTGACACTGGACGGACAAAAAGAAGACAGGAAAGTCTGTACTATCGTAATGAGCAATGGCAAATACGGTGGAGGCAGTATGCTGGTAGCACCCGAAGCCGACCCCAGTGACGGTGTTTTCGATGTGGTCATTATCGGCGATATCAGTAAACCAGACCTTCTCGCCTCACTACCCAGAATTTATCGTGGAACACATCTCACCCATCCAAAAGTCACACTGAAAAGAGCAAAGATGGTGGAAATTTTCCCGGAGAGCCGCATGTCCATCCAGGCTGACGGGGAATTACTCGGAGAGGCACCGGCACGCTTCAGCATTTTGCCATCGAC
>CAIWXV010000069.1 GCA_903916765.1 uncultured Dehalococcoidia bacterium
AGGCGCAAGAGAAATGACTAAAGAGGCGGTGGATCTGGGTGTTGCGACAATGGGATTTGAAAATGGCAATAGGTTAATCACGTTACCATGAAAAAAGCACAGAGTATCATTGAATACGCAGTATTAATCGCCGTCGTATCCGCAGCCTTTATGGCGATGCACCTTTATTTGCAGAGATCAGTACAGGCGAATTTTAAACAGATCGAGGACCAGATTAACGCTGAGCCGTAGCAAAAATTTAGCTTAAAAAAGGAGGTGAAAAGAAATGCATAGAAAAAAGGGCCAGAGTATTTTGGAGTACGTAATTGTTTTATCCGCGATTGTCGCGGCCATAGTTGTAGCCGCTTCATCCGTGATTCAGCCGGGAGTAAATAAAGCACTTTCAAGCGTGATGGATAGCGTAGGAACATCTGCGAATAAGATTGCTTGTTTACAGTAATAAGAGCAAAAAGAATACGCAATTATTTTTTTCTAATAAATAGAGGAGGTGAAGGGAAAATGTACAATAGAAAGGGCCAGAATACCGCAGAATACGCTATCTTGATTGCTCTGATCATCGGCGGGGCGATTGCCATGCAGACTTATGTGAAGCGAGGTTTTCAGGGGGGCGTAAAATATGGAGTAGATAAGCTGCAAAGGAACGATCTGGATACTCCTACAGCCCAATACGAACCCTATTATCTGCAGACTAAAACTAATTCTACTCAAGAGGGCTATCAAGATATTGAAGATACAAAGGCAGGTGGCGTAATCGATCGCACTATCGGAGATAGAAAAAGCAGTGCTGGTCAGTATCAATTCATCAACGGGGTAGTTGGGTATGATAATGCGACTGACAAAGGTGCGGATATGCACTAAAGCAGGGAAGGTTTAATTGAAATAAAAGGGGGTGAATGATAGATGGTTAAAAAGAGAAAGGGCCAGAGCACATTAGAATACGCGCTGATTATTGCCGTAGTGGTGGCCGCATTCATAGTTATGCAGTATTATATGCGGCGCGGTGTAGAAGGAAAGTTACGCGAGTCCATAGATGATATCGGCCAAGGCGGCCAGTATGTTGCCGGGAATACTACCTCTACGGTTACAACTAATCAACTCGGGAGTTTTAGTACCACAGAGGAAAATAATTTCGGCGTTACATCAGTGAATTATACTGCGGTGCCTACAAGCGTAACGGTGTCAGCTAGCGGAACTGGCGCGGAAAGAATAACTACCACGCTTAATAGCGAGCACTTATGGCACTAGCATTTCATCTTAAAGCAGAAGCGGTAAGCAGAAATTTTTTTTGAAGAGGAGGTGGAAACAGATGAGATTAATCAATAAAAAGGGCCAGAATACCGCAGAATACGCCATCCTGATTGCGTTAGTGATTGCGGCAGCAATCGGGGTGCAGACCTATGTTAAAAGAGGTTGGCAGGGCAGAGTAAAAGATGAGTCAGATAGGATTATACAGGGGGTACAAGGTAATTTCACAGGCATAGTACAAGATGCTGCACACCCTGTCTGGGGGACGACAAAACCCGTGACTCCCTCACAGCAATTTGAGCCGCGCGATTTTAGCAGAGAGGCGCACAGTAACACCCTAGAGGATTCTACTAGTTTTAATATGGCTGTGGGCGGGACAGTCACTCAAGGGTTTAAGAGAGAAACCGTACCAGCAAAAGCAGGCGACAAGCAAGGGTATGGGTATAATAAACAATAACATTTTAACGGGACAGATTTCTTAAGGAGGTGAATTTTTAAATGATAAGTAAAAGAAAGGGCCAGAGTACCATGGAATATGCATTAATCGTTGCGGTAGTAGCAGGGGCGCTTTTTGCGATGCAGATTTATATGAAGCGTGGCATGGAGAATAGATTGCGCCGCTCCACTGATGATATTGGCAAGCAGTTTGACGCGGATAAAACAACGTTCTCTCGTACCACCAATAGATTTGGAGGCTCTACTTACGAATATACTGATTCAACCGGGACTCAAGTGCATATGGGTTATATTACCAACGGTGTTGGTGAACAAGGCACTAGCGAGAATGTTGTAGTTACGGCTACAGAGAATGTTGGGGCTTGGTAAAAAAATGAACAGGAGGCCACGAGGGCAGGGGATAACTGAGTACGGTATTTGTTTGGTCATAATTTTATTGGCCTGCTTAGGGATGCAAACTTATATCAAGCGTGGTCTCCAGGGGCGCTATAAAGACACCGTGGATAATATGACTGGGCAAGTGCCCGGCGCTCTGCCTCAGTATGAGCCCTATTACAGGACGGTTAGTACTATGACTCATGAAAAAAGCATGATGGATGTAACGCTTTCTCCGGGCGGGGCAGCAGGTAAGGAATTTCCTGCCGGAGGTACAGGCAAAGGGGCTACTATTTTTAGCTACGAAGGTCCGTAAAAAAGATGGAGCGGTATATTGAGATTAGAAAAGAGGCGAAAAGAAGCGGCGCACAATTTAGTGGAATATGCGTTAATATTGGGGATTGTGACCGTTGCCCTATTTACGATGCAGGTTTATTTTAGGCGCGGAATCCAGGGGATCATTAAGAGAGTGGCTGATGACATGGGGCCTCAGAGGGAAATTCTGGGGGTGGGCCGCGGGGAAGTAGAAAGACAGAAGGATGCGACGATAAAGGGCCATTATGGCTATGACCACAAAAGTACATATACTATTCTGGATAGCCGGGCCATCTACATTTATACGTTAGGC
>CAIWXV010000070.1 GCA_903916765.1 uncultured Dehalococcoidia bacterium
GCTTCAAAATCCTTGGAATTACCCACATCGATTGTCAGGGTAATGACATCGTAGCCGTATTTTTCTTTTATCCAGTGTATAGCGACCGATGTGTCCAATCCGCCGCTATAAGCAAGTATTATCTTTTTTGCCATGTAGGATCTCCTCCAAGATTGTTGATTTTATTATATTTTCAGGCTGGAAAACACCTTATTGAAAATGCCTATTGCCTCGTCGATTTCTTTATTGCTGATGGTCAGCGGCGGCATAACACGTACGGCATTAGGCTTGACATCGTTGACCATCATACCGTTCTCAATACAAGTCATCTTTACAGATAGGGCGATATCTTTGTTGAATTCAATTGCGGCCAGCAAACCGCGTCCGCGGACATCGATAATGAAGGGATATGTACTCTTCAATTTGTTCAAGCCGTCAATCAGATATTGTCCCGCTTTTTGAACTTTGTCTGGGATATCATTCTTGATGACGTATTCCATCACGGCAATGGCGGTGGCGCACATCAGGGGATTACTGCCGTAGGTGGAACCGTGATCCCCCGGTGAAAAAACGGAGCATTTTTCTTTAGCCATGAAAGCCCCGATGGGTATGCCTCCACCTAACCCTTTCGCTAATGTAATTATATCAGGTTCAATACCATACTGTTGGTAACCGAACATCGTGCCAATGCGTCCGATACCGGTTTGAACCTCATCTAGAATCAGCAGAATGTCTTTTTCGTCGCACCACTGTCGCACCGATTTCAGATAGCCTTCGTCGGGGATATTAACACCGCCTTCACCCTGTATTGGCTCCAGCATGATGGCGCAGGTATCTTTTGTGGTGGCGTTTTTAATGGCGTCGATGCTGTTAAAAGGCACATTCTTGAAGCCGGTCGGTAGAGGTTGATAAGCGTCCTGATAGTGTGGCTGACCGGTGGCAGCAGTCATTGCCAGCGTCCTGCCGTGAAATGAATTCAACGTCGTGATTACCTCATAAGCGCCGTTGAGTTTGAGTTTTCCATATCGGCGTGCCAATTTTATCGCGCCTTCATTTGCTTCGGCGCCGCTGTTGCTGAAAAACACACGGTTAAAGCAGCTAATCTTTACCAAAAGCTTTGCCAGTTGTAGCTGGGGTTGATTACAAGATTGTGGACCGCACTGCACGAGTATTTTTGATTGTTTAGTGAGAGCTTTTGTCATTACCGGGTGGCTGTGTCCTAGGCAGCAAACAGCCCACCCGCCAACTAAATCCAGGTACTTTAGGCCGTTTTCGTCCCAGATATATGAACCCTTTCCCTTAACCGGGAGTATGGGCCAGCGTTCGACATTATTGAATAAGTATTTTTTCTCGAGTTCTTGCCAGTTTGTCATAATTATTTTCCTCATTTAAATATTAGTCATTAGTACGAGTAATGAAGTGTGGATAAATAGAGGAGGAATTTATGTCAGCGTCATCTGGCGCGGATGGTTGTGCCAACATTACCGTTCTCGATGGCATTGATTAAAGCATGAGGTTGTCGCCCATCAACGATGCAGACAGTCGTCTTATTAGCGGCGACTTTCAGACAGGCATTGAGTTTAGGAATCATTCCACCGGAAGCGACACCCGATTCGAGTAGTTCCTCTGCCTGAGCGACATTTAGATTCGATAATAGTTTACCTTCTTTATCGAGGACACCTGCAACATCGGTCAAGAGAATCAGTTTTTCCGCCCCTATGGAAGCAGCAATTTCACCTGCCAGAGGGTCGCCGTTAATATTCAACATCAATGGTGCATCTGCCGGTCGGTCAAAGGAGTAACAGGTAATCGGTGAAATAACCGGAATAAAATCTGCCTTCAGTAGCGCTTTCAATACGGTAGTATCTACTTTTACAATTGTTCCGACATAACCCAATTCCGGATTAGCGATGCGACTCTGCACTAAGGCGCCATCGACGCCGCTGATGCCGACTGCTTTGCCGCCGAGACTGTTGATGGTGGCGACTATCTGTTTGTTTGCCAATCCGCCGAGTACGGCAGTGACGATTTCCAGCGACGGCTGATCAGTGACACGTTCACCTTGTACAAAGTGTGTCTCGATACCCTGTTTCTTAAGCCACTCGGTGACCATATTACCACCGCCGTGAATCACCACCAGCGATTTACCTTTTTTCTGGAGTGCGACGAGGTCTTCCAAAATCGGGTCGTGTTTCCCGAAAGTGGCACCGCCTATTTTTACAACGATTGTTTTACTCATTTACGTTTTCCTTGTTATTGCGAGACGAGACTTGTCGAGGCGTGGCAATCTCTGTGTGGGGTAGTGCCCCTCCCTGAGATACATTCGCTTCGTTCAGTATGACATATGGTGGACTATATATAAGTCCGCCGAAAGCGTCCTGAGTATGACGCTGCGGCGTCAAGTCGTGTACTCTGCGTTTATTTTAACGTACTGCTCCGTCAGGTCGCATCCCCAGGCAGTCGCCTCCGCTGAACCTAAATTCAATTGTACTGTAATCGGCACTTCTTTTTGTTTTAATACTTTGACAGCTTTCGTTTTATCGAAAGCTACCGGTTCTCCCTGTTTGAATACCGGGACTGCGCCCATATAAACATCAAGTTTCGATTCTTCAACATGTGCGCCGCTCCTGCCTAGAGCTGCTGTGACCCGACCCCAGTTTGGGTCATTGCCATAAACGGCGGATTTCAAAAGATTGGAGCTGACAATAGTACGTGCTGCAGAGCGGGCTTCTTTGAGATTAACAGCGCCCTTGACATTCACTTCAATTAATTTCGTGGCGCCCTCACCATCACGCGCAATAGCTTTCGCCAGATAAACACAAACTTGATTTAATGCTTGCTGAAAGACTTCGGCAAGCGGACTTTTTGCAGCAATCGGCTCATTTTTTGCCAGTCCGTTGGCGAATATAAGTAATGTATCGCTTGGGCTGGTATCGCCATCCACGGAGATCATATTGAAAGAAATTGCCGATGCTTCACGCAAGGCCTTCTTCAAAAAAACAGGTGTGACATTAGCATCTGTTGTCAGGAAGACGAGCATTGTTGCCAGATTGGGGTGAATCATGCCGGAGCCTTTTCCTACCCCGCCGATGGTGAAACTGGATTTACCACTCTTCACAGTTATAGCGACTTCTTTCAGCATAGTGTCGGTGGTCATAATCGATTGTTCGAAATCATGCCCGCCTTTTGGTGTAGGTTTTATCTGTTTTAAACCTTTGCGTATTACATCCATCGGCAATTTAATGCCGATGACGCCGGTATTGGCAATCAGGACTTCTTTAGGCTCAGCGCCAATCGTTTTAGCGGCTATAGTAGTCATCTCTTTAGCATCAGCGAAACCCTGTTCACCAGTGCTGGCATTTGCGCAACCGCTGTTTGCTACGATGGCTTTAGCTTTACCATTTTGTACTCGTTGTTGACATAATACCACGGAAGGCGATTTGATTTTATTAGTAGTGAACAAGCCGGCGACCGCACATATCTCTTTTGAGCACAAGATGCCTAGGTCAAGTTTTTTACTGCCCTTTTTCTTGATATCTGCACAGACTGCACCTGCAGAGAACCCTTGCGGTGAAGTTACCGTGCCATCAGGAATAAAAACAATCTGGTTCATAATACTAAACTATATCATAATCAGGCACGAATGAGCAAAAAAGGAACTTCAACTGAACAAAATATTAGTTTGGATTCTTAGATATTGGGAGTCTACTTTACTATAGGCAGACTGAAACTAAATTAGGGCGATTATCGGGTGGAATTGATGTTAGTCTATCCACTTCTCTCAAATGTGTCAAGTGTTTTGTCAATATCTATAAATAAATTACCCTTTCCCTCAACACTGTTTTCTAGTACAATAACGATATTATGCGAGAAAGCATTACGCCCATCCGACAGCAATACCTCAGAATCAAGAAGAAGTATCCCCAGACCATCGTTCTTTTCCGTCTGGGTGATTTCTATGAGACTTTTGACGAGGATGCGAAAATTGCTTCCCGTGAGCTGGAGATTGTGCTTACCTCGCGCGAGATGGGCAAGGGTAATAAAGTGCCGATGGCGGGCATTCCTTATCATGCCATCGATAACTACCTCGCGAAACTTATCAACCGTGGCTATAAAGTAGCCATCTGCGAACAGCTCACCAAGCCGGGCGAAGTCAAAGGGATTGTCCAGCGTGATGTCATCCGTGTTGTTACGCCGGGAACGGTGGTCGAGCCGACTTTACTGGATAGCAAGGCAAACAACTATTTGACCAGTCTGGTTGTCAATGGAGATGCGGCGGGCATTGCTTATGTAGACATCACTACCAGCGAGTTTGCCACTACTCAGTTGCCTTTTGAGCGCGTGTGTAATGAACTGGAGCGACTCAAGCCCTCGGAGATCATCGTGTCGCAGGATGCCGATATAGCTGGTCTGCAACCGGATATGCATTTAACCCGACTCGACAATTACTGGTTCGAGACGGAAGTCTCCCGTCAGACATTGCTGGAGCATTTTGGCACATCGACCCTAGATGGATTCGGTTGTAGCGGTTTGCCGTTGGCAATCCGTGCCGCCGGTGCCGTTATTCATTATATTCAGGAGACGCAGAAAGCCACACTGGGGCAGTTGACCCGACTCTCCACCTACACCGCCGACTCTTTTATGGCGCTCGATATACAGACACAGAATAATCTGGAGCTTTTCCACAGTAGTATCGGCACAGTTAAAGGCTCGCTTTTATCGGTGATTGACCTGACCAGAACTTCTATGGGGAGCCGACTTTTGAGACGGTGGTTGAGTCAGCCGTTACTTGACATAAAGGAATTAAGCAAAAGGCAGGATGCTATCGAATGGTTTGCCGGTAATTCTATGTCGCGTGCTCAGACAATCGCTTCCTTCAACAATATGGCGGACATCGAGCGCATCATAAACCGTGTTGCCAGCAGTATTACAAATCCTAACGAATTGATTGCTTTGCAACATGCCCTGGAGACAGTTCCCAAACTCAAAGAAACATTAGCAAATAGTACTATCGACTGGCTCAAGGATGAACTGAAGCCGCAACCGGAAGTAATCGAACTGATTAGTCAAGCTATTGTCACTGAGCCGTCGACCGGTGTGGGGGATGGTGGTGTTATCAAACCGGGCTTCTCGGAGGAACTGGACAACCTACGCTCGGTATCCAAAAATGCCAAACAGCATCTTGCCAATCTGGAGCGTGACGAGCAGGAGAAGACTGGCATCAAATCACTGAAAATCGGTTATAACCGGGTCTTCGGCTATTACATCGAAGTCTCGAAGTCATATATTGCTCAAGTGCCGGAAAGCTATATCCGGAAACAAACTCTTGCCAACGGGGAGCGTTATTTCACCCCTGAATTGAAAGATTACGAATCGACGATTCTGAATGCTAGAGAACGTATCGAAGAACTTGAAATCGAGTTGTTCAAGCGTCTCTGCAAGCAAATCAGCGATAGTCGGAAGGCTATCCTATCGTTAGCCGAGGCACTGGCGTATCTTGACGTATTTTCCAGCCTGGCGGAGGTTGCCGTCCGTTACAATTACAAGCGTCCGAAACTAACCGATGCTGATGAGATTATTATCAAGAACGGGCGCCACGCGGTCGTGGAGCGTGCTCTAACCGAGACCAGTTTTATCCCCAATGATACTAACCTGTCCAATAAGGATAATCAGTTAATCATTCTCACCGGTCCCAATATGGCAGGTAAGTCGACCTATCTGAAGCAGGTGGCAATCATTGTTTTACTGGCGCAGATTGGCAGTTTCATACCGGCGGATGAGGCGACGATTGGTCTCGTCGACCGTATTTTTACCCGCATCGGTGCTCGAGAAGACCTGGCAGGCGGGCAATCCACATTTATGGTTGAGATGGTGGAGACTGCCGGCATTTTGAATAATGCCACGCCACGCTCTTTACTGATTTTGGATGAAATCGGACGCGGCACCAGTACCTACGATGGTTTGTCTATTGCCCACGCCGTAGCGGAGTATATCCATAATCATCCGCATTTAGGTGCCAAGACGCTCTTCGCCACGCATTACCATGAAATGGTGGAGCTTGCCGATTATCTCCCACGGGTTAAAAATTACAATGTTGCCGTGAAAGAAGAAAAGGGCGAGGTCATTTTCCTGCGCAAGATTGTCCCCGGCGGCGTCGATAAAAGCTATGGCATACATGTAGGGAAGCTCGCAGGTTTGCCGAAAACAGTGGTGCATCGTGCCCAGGAGATTCTGGACAAGCTGGAAGGCGATGGCAAAACAATCAAGCCCGTCGGGAAGTCACGCCAAAAACAACCTGTTCAACAAATCTCGCTTTTTACCGGGAGATCACCGTTGCTGGAAGAACTGGAAAAGCTGGAGATTGATTTACTCACTCCTCTGGAAGCTCTGACAAAGCTCTATGAGCTTCAGAAAAAAGCAAAAGAAAGTAATCACTGAGACTGTTTGTTAGGCGTTCAGGTCTTTGAGCAGAGCGTCTACTTTCTCTTTGTTCCAGCCGACGAAACCGGCAACCTGCTGGATGCTCATATTCATAGCCATTTGAAGCATGCTTGGGGCAATCGGGCTGCCGGCATGTTTATCGATAAGCTCTTTAGCGCCGGATTTTTTCAAGATTTCTGCAATTGTGGAACTAGGCGTGAAAGCCATGGGGCACCTCCCTTATAGTCGATTGATAATTGTCCCAAATAATATGACAGGTTCGTTAGAATTGTCAAGGTTTTTTGAATTACTATAATTACTATTGACACTTAACCAGTGTAAGACTGAAATGACTCCAGGCAAATCGGTGAACTTCAGATATGAACAAAATTAAGATAATCACGAGAACCTTGGCAAGTTGGCAATTTTTCTGTGCGTGTGTGGTTGTGTGCTTGGTAGTTAGTGAATTTCTATTTGAACCGTTCCATTACTGGCCAAGCACTACAAGGTGCAGGGGGGCTTTGGATAAGTTGGATAAGCATAATATATCTAATATTATATTTTTTGGTTACTATAGTTGGAGGCATTAGCTTGCTTATAAAGAAAAATTGAGGCCGTCAGCTTTGTATAGTTCAGGGATATGTGTCTCTGACATTTGGTATATACATACTAGTAGGCGATATCTTTGCGGGGATATATCTTTTGAGATTTCTTTTCGGTACAGAATATCCGCCGTCGTTACGTGCCTTAATGACCTTTGTACTTCAACCAAATCGAATCCGCATTATCGCTTTGTCAGTACTGGCTGGCATCCTGTCTTTGATTTATCTCATCAGACCCGGTGTGAAGGATTACTTTAACCCGCCACCTAAGGCTTAGCTACGTAATTCTCCAAGATACCAATCGGTGCAACCTTAATCTCGATGGTATCACCCGGTTTCATCGGACCGATGCCACCAGGTGTGCCTGTGGCAATAACATCACCCGGCAAAAGTGTCATCACATTCGAGATGAAACTGACGGTATCGTATACCGAATAGATGAGGTCATTTGTGTTGCCCTTCTGCTTTAATTCTCCATTAAGATATGTTTCCACCGGCACATTTTCGGGGTCGAGTTCAGTCTCGATACAGGGACCAAATGGGGCGAAGGTGTTGAAACTTTTCGCTCGTGTCCATTGTCCGTCCAATTTCTGTAAATCACGCGCCGTAACGTCGTTGAAGCAGGTATAACCGAGCACATAGTCCGCAACATCTTTCGACAGGATGTGACTGGCTTTTTTCTTAATCACCACACCCAATTCACCTTCGTAATCCACCTGTTGCGACATTTGCGGGTAGATGATTTTGTCTTCTGTACCGATAACTGCCGTAGTGGGTTTCAAAAAGAGTAAAGGTGTCTGCGGAATCTGTTGTTTTAATTCCTTGGCATGACTTTGGTAGTTGAGCCCCAGGCAGACAATTTTAGAAGGGACACAAGGTGCCAGGAGTTTGACATCACTGAGTTTGCAGGTACTTCCAGAATATTTAATCGTGCCGAATGGATTCCCTTGGATTGTTTCGATGGTACGGTTGTTCAATACACCGTAAGCTGTCTTTTTACCGATAGAGAAGCGCACGATTTTCATGGCTAAAGATTGGGAACCTCACGTGGTTTGACACGGCATTTTTCGGCGGCGATGATTGCCCGAATTTCGGCTACTGCAGATTCGATTTTGTCACAAGGATTGAATACGATATAGTCGAACATAGCGATTTGTTGCATTTCACCATTTGCGGTTTGAAGTCGGGTTGCCAATGCCGCTTCCGACTCCGTGTGTCGTTGTTTTAATCGATTGGTAAGTTCTTCTAGAGATGGAGGCATCAGAAAAATGAATACTGCCTGAGGCACAATCTTTTTGATATTGGCGACGCCTTGAACATCGACTTTGACCATTACGTCTTTGCCTTGTTTCAATGCCTCTCTGATAGGCTTTTTGGGAACGCCGTACCAGTTGCCATAGACATTAGCCGATTCCAGCAGTTCATTGCTTGCCTGTAATTGTTGAAATTCTTCTATGCTGATAAAATGGTAATGCACCATGTGTTTTTCATTGGCGCGGCAGGGTCTGGTAGTCATCGTAGTGACGAAATTGATATCGGGGTTGGATTTCTTCAAGCAATCGAGAACAACATCTTTCCCTACGCCTGAAGGACCGGATAACACAATTAACAAAGGCTTTTTGGGAAAGTTTGCAGTCGGGTTGGTACTGTGTGTTTTTTCTCCCATCAATATACTCTGTCCTGAACTATTCTTCATCTGAGAGGGGTTTCGGTGAGCCGATTTGCAATCTGCCTGCGATGGTTTCCGGGGCAAGTGCGGCTAGAATAACATGACCGCTATCGGCAATGATGACGGCTTTGGTGCGTCTGCCGTTGGTCATGTCCACAAGAAATCCTTTGCTTCTGCCCTCTTGAACCATACGCTTGGTCGGCGCCGAGTTCGGTGAAGCGATTGCGATGACCCTGTTCATAGCTAGCATGTTGTTGAACCCGATATGAACTAATTCAATCCCCATCGTTTCACCTCGAAATAGATTTGATATTGCTTATAATATACTTTTTAGAGCTAACAAACAACTGTTTTGGGTATTATTTTCATCTGGTAAAGGTATGTTGCAGACATGCCAGACATTTAATTACACAACCCTTTCGAATCCGCTCAGGGCAAGCGACCCATCTCCTTCGATTACACTCAGGACCATGCCTTTATCCCCGCCCTTCTAGGGCGGGGATAATTACAAGAGGAAGGGCATTCGCCCTTCCTCTTCTGGAGTTCCTACCATGATACATTTATCTGTAAATTTGTGTTAGGTGTTGTTGGTCTGTAAGCATATATTGCTTAAATTCTAATTGAATTTGCTTACTCTTTACACTTGACGTTGAATAGAAAATCCCCGATAATGTTAAGAACGAAAATACGTTCGGGCAGGTAAAACCTGACCGTAATTTTTTGGGGTAGATAAACTGTACAAGATTCTAACTGCCAAAACACTGGTTCCGAACATTCACCTGTTCAAATTCAACGCACCTCTTATTGCACGTAAGGCAAAAGCAGGCCAGTTTGTTGTTCTCATGATTGATGAGAAGGGTGAACGTATTCCTCTCACCGTTGCCGATTGTGACGCCAAAGAGGGCACTTTGACTATCGTCTTTATGGAAGTGGGTAAAACCACCCGTGAATTGGGTTGTCTGAAAACCGGCGATTCGATTATGAGTTTAACAGGTCCCCTCGGTGTCCCGACTCATGCCGAGAAATTCGGTACGGTGGTCTGTGTCGCCGGCGGTTTTGCTGTGGCTCCCATTATGCCCATCGCCAGAGCGATGAAACAGGCAAGTAACAAGGTCATCTCGATTATGGGGGCGCGTTCCAAAGACCTCATGTTCTGGGAAGATGAACTGCGTAGTGTCAGTGATAAATTGATAATTACCACCGATGACGGCTCTTATGGACGCAAAGGGCTGGTGACCGAACCATTAAAAGAAATATTGGAGACCGAGAAGGTTGATAGAGTAATTGCTATCGGTCCCAGTGTAATGATGAAATTCTGTTCCAAAACTACCCAGCCTTTTGGAGTCAAGACGATTGTCAGCCTGAATCCGATTATGGTGGATGGTACCGGAATGTGCGGGTGCTGTCGGGTAGTAGTGGGTGGTCAAACCAAGTTTGCCTGTGTCGACGGGCCTGATTTCGACGGGCATCAGGTGGATTGGGATTTGCTGGCGGCGCGACAGCGCAACTATCTTGAAGAAGAAAAGAAAGCCCTCGAAAATTGGCAATGTCAGTGCGGCGGGCACCATCATTAAGTTATTGTCTGGAGGATTAACATCGCTAAGCTTAATTTGAATCGGGTCGAAATGCCACGGCAAGAGCCCGCAGTTCGAGCGAAAAATTTCAAAGAGGTGGCTTTAGGTTACACTCCGGAAATGGCATTGGAGGAAGCTAATCGCTGTATCCAGTGTCCGAAGCGTCCCTGTGTCGATGGTTGTCCTGTGAATGTCGATATCCCTGATTTTATCAAAGCGCTCCGTGAAGGTAATATGACGGAGGCGGTCAAGGCTCTTAAGAATAAGAATGCTCTACCGGGTGTTTGCGGTCGAGTGTGTCCTCAGGAAACTCAGTGCGAGTCTAAATGCACGCTGGCCAAGCAAAAAGCTCCGGTCGCTATCGGGAGATTGGAGCGGTATGTCGCCGATTGGGAGAGAAATAATAAGTCTGCTATGCCATCCGCTTCACCACTTCCTCCTTCAACCGGTAAGAAAGTGGCAGTGATTGGTTCGGGACCTGCCGGTCTGACAGCGGCGGCTGATTTGGTGAAGAATGGCCATGCCGTTACTATTTTTGAAGCCTTGCACGTCGGTGGCGGTGTGTTGATGTACGGCATCCCCCAATTCAGGTTACCTAAAGAAATCGTTCAGAATGAAGTCAATTTTGTAAAATCTCTCGGCGTAGAGCTGATTCTGGACGCCGTTATCGGTAAAATCGATACTTTGGATGAGCTTTTGAACAATGGCTACGATGCCGTTTTTCTGGGTACCGGCGCCGGATTGCCGATGTTTTTGAATGTTTCCGGAGAAAATCTCTGTGGTATTTATTCTGCCAACGAGTGGCTCACTCGTATCAATCTGATGAAAGCTTACCTCTTCCCGAACTATGATACGCCTTTGAGAATGGGGAAGAAGGTAGCGGTTGTCGGTGGTGGTAATGTGGCAATGGATGCCGCACGGTGTGCCCTGAGATTGGGTGCCGAGGAAGTCTACATTGTTTACCGCCGTTCTGAGGCGGAACTACCTGCCCGTAAGGAAGAAGTCGAAAATGCTAAAGAAGAAGGTATCGTCTTCAAATTCCTTACCAATCCTATCAGATTTATCGATGACGGTAAGGGTTGGGTGAATGGGATGGAGTGCATCGAGATGGAGCTTGGCGAACCCGATGCCAGCGGCAGAAGACGTCCGATTGCGAAAAAGGGCAGTGAGTTCATTATGGCGATTGATACCGTAGTTATTGCTCTCGGGACGACGCCTAATCCTCTAATTGCCTCTACTACGGAAGGGTTAAAAACAACCAGTCACGGCACAGTGGTAGCTGACGAAGCTACCGGCAAAACAGTGAAAGATAAGGTTTGGGCAGGCGGTGACATTGTCACCGGTGCCGCTACAGTTATCAGTGCGATGGGTGCCGGCAAACGTGCCGCCGCAGATATTGACAAGTTCTTGAGCGGGAAGTAAAAACCTGCAAATAAATCCTAAACAATCCTGTAATCTGCCGTGTTCTGCAATATTGACAATCCATTTTCATAGGACTACACTAAAGCTCCGACTCAATGTTTATGTGAACTACCTGTAGTTTATCATTGAGTGTTTAAGGAGGATGTCATGACTGAATCGAGTGGCAAAACAAGTATGAGTATTGAGCAAAACCTCGCCGGGTTGTTGTGTTATATGGGGTGGTGGGTAACCGGCATCATCTTTTTTGTTATGGAAAAAGAGAACAAGTTCGTGCGTTTTCATGCCATGCAGTCAATCATCGTCTTCGGGGCGATTACAGTTGTTTTCATGATCTTCGGTTGGATACCAATCGTCAATGTGATAATTGACTCTCTGGTAGGAGCATGTGCCTTCGTTCTATGGCTAGTGTTGATGCTCAAGGCTTATCAGGGAGAAAAGTTCAAGCTTCCTTGGGCCGGAGATATTGCCGAAAAACAATCGAAACCTGTGACACCGCCGCAACCTCCACAGCAGTAAAAATCCGCAAGGAATGCCATCCCGGCGGAAGTCAGGATCCAGAGTGATAAATCTTTCGGCAGAGTGATACCTTCTTTTTGTTGCATATTAACAAAAATACGCGTGGCATCACCTATTGACAACAGTCATACGCATCATTATAGTTGCCACAATAGTATCGCTGTTAATAAAATGATGACTTAGGAGATATCAGGTGTCAGAGCAGAAAACAGAGCAACAAGGTTACCCTATCACATTTGGAGCGGCATATCCTGAGAAAATGTCACGGTTGACTACTTTCCTCAGATGTCTTCTTGTCATCCCGCACATGATTATTCTGTATTTTGTAGCTATTGCCGCAAGCATTGTGGCTTTTATTGCCTGGTGGGCGATTCTGTTTACCGGAAAATATCCTAAGGGTATGTTCGACTTTTTTGTCGGTTATATGCGCTGGATGACCAGGGTAAATGGCTATTCTTACTTATTGACGGACAAGTACCCGCCGTTCAGTATGGATTAAGTAACAGAGTAAAGTACAGATGTAAATTGCAGCGAATACAATAAGTGTTTTTAAGGATATTTGTGTTCATATAAACGCAAGAGTAACTTTTTGTCTTACAGTAGTTGGAGGGAATCAATGAGCGATAAGTGTGACAGTGATAAAGAAGTATCTACGACTGCTTTGGCGATAAAACTCGGGAAGAGTTCGCAAGTTTTGTTTCGACAATTGGCAGAAATGGGACTGATAGTGAGGAATGTAAATACTTGGGACTTGACTTCTACGGGCAAACAAAAGGGCGGTGTTTATAAAACGAGTGAGAAATATGGTAAATATATTGTTTGGCCAACATCTCTTATAGATGAACTATCAGATGGAAATTCAGATACAGGTGAGCATCTCGTTACAGCAACTACGATTGGGAAACATTTTGAGATACCTGCGAACCGAATCAACTCCGTTTTGTCCGAACTCGGGTGGATCAAGAAACATATTAAGGGATGGCAAGTCACAGAGTTAGGAAAGAGATTAGGTGGTATACAAGCCAAGGACAAGATCTCTGGAGTGCCATATGTCCGTTGGGCTGAATCAATCATGAGCAACAAGATATTTGTTATCAACATTCATGAATCCCAAGGTGATACTCCGGCCACGAGTCAAGACCAAGCACAAAATGCCAGTGCTGATGAAGTAGAGTTTAGAGATAAATTCCAACCTAAACATAGAGCTACTGATGGTCATCGTGTTAGATCTAAAGGGGAGTTACTCATCGATAATTGGTTATATTTGTCCGAAGTTCTTCATGCTTATGAGAGGAAACTACCTATCGAAGAAGATGTGTATTCAGACTTTTACATTCCGGGAGGCAAAGTCTACATTGAATATTGGGGCTATGATGATGACTCCAAATATCTCTCTAGAAAGGAGAAAAAACGCGGAATATACAAAAAATATCATTTTAATCTTATTGAGCTCACGGATAAAGAACTAAAGAACCTTGATGATACTTTACCAAGACTTCTTTTAGAATTTGGGATTAAGACAGAATAACAAATACCGATTAAAAGCATATCCTCTTCCCTCTTTTTTCTTCTATCCCTTGCTTGAAACGTTGTGCTATCATTTAGCTAGATGACTAATCACGTGCATACGGAGACAGACCGCCATACTACTATCGACGGCAGTCGTGGATTAAAGATTGCTCTGCTTGTCGTAGCAATAATGATGGTGGCTGAAATTGCCGGCGGTATCCTGAGCAATAGTCTGGCACTGCTTGGCGATGCCGGACACATGTTGGTGGATGCTCTGGCACTGGGTCTCAGTCTGATAGCAATCAATCTCGCCAAAAAGCCTGCTACGTCTCAACGTACTTATGGTTTGCACCGTGCCGAGATTATGGCAGCGCTTGCTAACGGAATCATACTGGTACTGGTTGCCGTTTTTATCTTTTATGAATCTTACCAGCGTTTCCGTAATCCACCTGTGGTGCATACACCGATTATGCTTGCAGTTGCGGTTTTGGGTTTGGTTGCAAATCTAGTTGCAATGCGACTTCTACAAGGTGCGAGACACGGAAATTTGAATGTCAGAGCAGCATTCCTGCATGTCTTCGGAGATACCATTTCTTCGGTTGGTGTTATTATCGGCGGTATCGTGATTGCAATTACCGGCTGGCGTATTGTCGACCCTATCATCGCAATTGTGATTGCTATCATCATTCTTTCA
>CAIWXV010000071.1 GCA_903916765.1 uncultured Dehalococcoidia bacterium
CGGATGACCTGATTTTCCTCAACGATAGCATAGTATGGTCACAGATAATAACTGAAATAGACGACCTCGCCCCAGGTAAGAAAATTACTTTATCAAGTATAACCACTTCTATAGGCACTTCCGGTGGCGTGGTGTCACTTCCCGGCGTCGCCACCAGGAAAATGTATGTTTATGATTCTGTGGTAGCCCTTGAAGCAAGCGATTTTTTCACCGATGTTGAATTCAACTTTGGTGATTGTCCGGACATAGCAGCCTGCAATTTTGCCATCACAGTTTCCGTGAACAATGTATCTCAAATGCAAGGCGGACTTAATGAATAAACAAGTTTCGCTTAAAGATTTCAAGTTGTCCAAAGTTAAACTGCCGAAAGGCATTACTATTACGCAGGTAATTTTAGCTATAGTCAGTATTGTTCTCTTGGTACTGGCGATTTACTTTGCTATATCATACTTCGGTGCTGTAAGTAAAAGAACAGATTTAAACAGAGATATTCAGTCGAAACACCAGATAATAAATAGCATCGGGGGGCTCCAGAATATTGGGGCCCTTCAAAGCCAGCTTGAGGCGGCTCAACAGGATTTAATCGATGAAAATCCATTTCCTCTTGAGCTGGATAATATCGAGGTAGTGTATTTGATACTTGAAGCTGCAGCAGACGCGAATGTCGCCTGCTTCCAATATGATTCATCAGGTAAAGTGCCCTATTATATTAATGATCATTCGTATATGAACAATAGATACACGATATCGGCCTCCGGAGTAGGCTCAGCAGGGTTGAAAATTACTAGAATTATTAAATTCCTTACTAACATTGAGGAATTACCATACAATGCTGTAAGCATTATCGGACTCAGTTTAACAAGCGTATCATCAGATGCGGGAACTGAGGGAATGTGGGTAGTCAATTTTACGCTATCTATCTTATCCCAACAGTAAAAGTGCCTCGATGTTTATTAAGGAGCGCTATTTATGAAACGCTTAAAGATACCTAGAATACCAACAAGGATACCTTTGCCTAATCTACCGAGCTTTCGCCGCTCTTCCCAAAAGGCAAAGGATAACTCTGATGTTTCTGTTACCTTGCCTCCTGAAGCTGAGGAAAGACCAGACGTAAAATCTGTGGACCAAACCAAAGAGGCTAATGAGGTTGAACATCGCAAAGTAAAGGTCCCCAATATCCCGCTGCCCAGTATATCCAAACCGAGTATGCCTAAGCTTCATGCTCCTAAAATTCCTCTACCGAGCATCTCTAAACCTAGTGTGCCCAAGCTCAGTGTTCCCAAGATTCCTCTACCCAGCGTATCCATGCCCAACATATCTAAAAAATCTGCTTCACATAAAGAAAAGGGGAACCTAATATCCGAGAAAAGCGACGCATCAATGGCAATTTCGGAAAGCGCTTCCAGCAAATCCGAACAGCCTGAAATAAAGGGGAGATCAAAGTTCAGTATGCCCAAAATGCCTTCCCTGCATAAGACAAAGGTTAAACCTGTAGTATCTGTTGACACTGCACCTGCACCGCAATTGGAAGAAACCAAAACCACTCCCAAAACACCTGTAGCAAAAGCGAAGGGTAAATCTAAAATAAGCATGCCTAATTTAAAACTATCAAAAGTGAGCATGCCCAGCTTATCGCTAGGTAAAGGCAACGCCAAATCTACGAGCAAACACATTAAAGGTAGTACCAAATCTACAGGCAAGCGCATCTTGGCTTTAACTATTGAAGGTACTGATGTAAGGCTAGTGAGCTACCATAATAACGCTGTAGAATCATGGAAAAGCATGTCATTCGATGCCCGTCTCCTTAAAATGGGCCAGGTAGCTGATCCCGAAGGACTTGGTGAAGTTATCAAGAATGCAATAGCAGGTATCGAAACTAACAGGTGTTACGTAGTTTGCGCTCTGCCAGGGCTCAGGTCCGTCTCCCGTATCATCACCATCCCAAATGTCGGTAAAAAAGATCTGGACGCTGTGGTGCCCCGTGAGGTAAGAAGAACCATGACAGTCTCCGAAGAGGATAACTACTTTCACTGGCAGATTCTCCCATCAGAAACAGAAACGGCTCAAACACACGTATTCCTCTTGGCAGTGCCTAAGGAACCAATGTCATTATTATTACGCGCATTCAGCCATGCCGGACTTAATCCTTCCAGCATA
>CAIWXV010000072.1 GCA_903916765.1 uncultured Dehalococcoidia bacterium
CACGAACGATATGACGGACGCGGTTACCCCACCGGTCTTAAAGGTGACAATATTCCGCTCGATGCTAGAATACTAGCGGTGGCAGATTCCTACGATGCAATGACTTCCCAAAGACCTTATCGAAGTAAATCCAGTACCGTAGAGGAAGCTTTGACGGAACTCATTAACTGTGCGGGCACCCAGTTCGACCCCAACATAGTTCGAATATTTGTCAAATTGATGAAACAGACACCAGAGTCCGGAAAAGAACTCGCGCTGCAAATAGTGCCACAATCATCAAAGTAAACCACCCCATCGATATGCCCCGAAAGCAACATCAACTGATATATTAGAGCGACCCTACTTTGTTACACAGTGTTTCTCCGCTATTTCTGTGTCTGTAGTTGCTTAGCCTTGTGTTCCTCGACAAGCACTCTACGAAGCACCTTGCCAACCATACTTTTAGGCAGACTTTCACAGAATTCGACCATTCTGGGAACCTTGTAAGCGGCCAGCTTCTTACGGCAAAAGTCTTGTATATCATTGGCAGAGCACTGCTGCCCCTGACGAAACACAATCCATACTTTTAAGGTCTCACCGTAGCTAGGGTCGGGAACACCCGCAGCGCAAACCTCAGACACCACCGACATTTCAGCAATTACTTCTTCAATCTCGCGAGGCCAGATTTGAAAACCACTACCGGACTTAATCATGTCTTTTTTACGTGCCGAGATGAATAGATAACCATCCTCGTCCATGTAGCCGATATCGCCGGTGTAAAGCCAGCCATTGCGTATCGTCTCAGCAGTTTCAGTAGGGCGTTCCCAGTAGCCTTGCATGAGTTGTGAAGCCTTCATTATAATCTCGCCCGTTTCCATTGCCGGCATTTCATTTAAGCCAGTCTCCATATCTACAATGCGCACTTCGATATCGGTAATCGGTAAACCTACAGAACCGGCTTTATGAATGCCATTAACCGGTTGGATAACGGCTCCCATCATCGACTCAGTAAGCCCATAGCCATCTAATAGGCGGCAACCGGTAAGTTCCTCAAAGTTTTTTTTCGTTTCAGCCAGCAACGGAGCTGCACCGGATGTACAGAGCTTCATTGATTTGAAGACCACTTTGCCGGCTCTAACATCGTTGTTGTTTATTAGAGCTATGAAAAGAGTAGGGACGGCAGATAAAAATGCTGGGTGCACTTTACGCATAGTGGTGATAAGGTCTTTCTGGTCTCGAGGATTCGGTATGAGAGCCACGGGGTTGTGCCCTATTAGTGCTGTTCCAAGCACAGCAGCATTGCCGTACACATGAAACAACGGCAATACTTGCATAACAACATCATCCCAATCTTTCAGAATCCCACTAAACCAGGTGTGTAATTGCATCGCGGATGTGACCAGAGCTTTGTGAGTGCCGATTGCTGCCTTTGGGGTGCCGGTGGTACCGCCGCTAAAAAGTAACATCGCCGGGTCGCCGGGATTTATTTTAATATTCGGACGTCCAGAACCAGCATGTTGCCGTAATAGTTTTTGTAACCACATATCACCGGGTTTAAGAGTAATGCGATACCCCTCTTTTTTCTCCTTAACCAAAGTGAATAACAAACGCGTAGCAGGCGGCAGGTATTCCTTAATGTTAGTTGCTATAACGTGATGTACTTTAGTGTGAGGTTGTATAGACTTTAATTTGTTATAGAAAGATGTGAGAACAATGACAATTTCTGCCCCACATTCGTTCAATA
>CAIWXV010000073.1 GCA_903916765.1 uncultured Dehalococcoidia bacterium
AAACGGTCACGTTCTGAAGCCTCTAAATTATTTAATACTGCTTGCTGATTAGCATTTAATGAACTCCGCCAAATAATTGCTGCTTCCTGTTGAGTTGGAGGTAATCCCCTAATAAATTCTGCCGCGGGAGCTGCCATTCCACTTCCAGTAATTAACCCTTCTACTCTTCTAAGCTCAGGTGATCTGGATAAATAATCTGAAATTATTCTTTCTCTC
Organism: uncultured Dehalococcoidia bacterium; assembly: GCA_903916765.1. Lineage (GTDB taxonomy): Bacteria > Chloroflexota > Dehalococcoidia > Dehalococcoidales > Fen-1064 > Fen-1064. Next base: position 217 of record CAIWXV010000073.1, read on the forward strand.
TGCTCATGAGTGACAGCGGGACCAAATAAAATAGTACCTGGTATTGATTGAAGTTCAATTATTGCTGCCTGCCTTTTTCCCCTCTCCTCAGGTGATAATCTTGATACTGTATCTCGATATAAGTTTCCATCAGCTGGTCTAACCCCTTCGATGCTTCTGATAAATGCAACTTCTGCACTATCTTCTCCCATGCCCATTTCATATATACGCTGATCTCTGGCTGTCATAGCTGTTGCTGGATTCCCGGTGTGATGAATATCTTTTACATCAACCGTTGCCGGAGGTATTGCTACCCCCCTTAAATTCCCAGCAATTACAAATTGATTATTTGTAAGTTCACCTCCTATTAATCTTAATTGTCTTTGTCTTTCTGCCGGATTTAAGGTTAGCAATTTAGCCTGCTCTGTAGGAGAAAGACTCATAATTGTTGCCATTAATTCAGCTCTTCCATTTGGATTTGTCCTATTTAAAATATTGTTGAAATTAACCCGTTCTCCTGATGATAATCTATCGACAAAATCGACAACCATTTGAGGTGTGTTATTTCTATTAGTAGCATTACTTGTTATTAATCTTGCCCTTTCGGCCTGTCGTAAACCTGGAGGTAATATAGCCAAGTACCTGCGCATATCACTATCTAGTGTTACATAAAGCTGTCTTTCTACTTTTCTATCTGTAGGGCTTATCGTGGCCAATCTATTTTTATCTTGCGCTCTTTCTGAAGTTGCGGGATTTTTACCAGTAGCTATTTCATCGGGTATAGAATTCAAATATGCATCTTCAGCAGTACGTTCAGTAGTCCCTGTCCGCGTTGTTTCAGAAATATTAGCTAATTTGTTGACTATTTCTGTTGCACCTGCATCCGTTGTTGCATATGTTAATCTGGTTTTAAGGTTATTTAATTGATCTTGTACTGGTATGAGCTCATGCGGAAGTAAATCCACAGATTCATTTGTTAATCTAGCTGTTTCGGCCGTTATATTTGTATCAAATGCTCCTTTTTCTGCTGTTGATAAGGTTCTTGCTGCCATATTATTATTCTATAATATTGTTTAAAATAGATGGATCTTTTCTAATGGCCTCTAAGGCCTCCTCCGTTAAATGTTCTTGCTCTATCATCTCGTCTAAAATAAGTATTACTTCAATTAACTGCTCCGGATTAATTGTTTTTTGTTGTAAAAATTTTTCAGTAAATTGCCTTAAAATTGAATTTTTTAATTTTTTTCCAGTAATAATAGATTTATGTGGCACTTTTAAATTCTGAGTATCGCCATGAACAATTTTTAATAAGTCTCTTGCTCCTTGACTTATCTTTGGAGATATCTGTACTTTATCTTTATCCTTCATTAAAACAGTTTGATAATTTATTTACCTACATATCCCATTCTTCTTTCAATCTTTTTTCTTAAATATTCAATAAGATCTATCATGCCAGTTTTGCTAGGCTCATCAAGATCAAGTTTAACAATTCCGTCTTTGAATCTATTAAGGCATTCAAGAGCCATGAAAAAATCTGCGCCACTATCCATATTTTCTTCGCTGTAAGTATCATTTAGCGCCTTTCCAACAACTGCAAGGTTTTTTATTCTGTCACGGGTTTCATTATCTGGCTGAATCATATTGGCAATTATAATTATTATATTTTAGCACAAAATGAATAATGTAAGTAAGCATTTTCTTTTAATAAGATTATTAAAAAGGTATGAAAATAAAAAGTCTCCCCGAAGGGAGATCCTTTAATAAAGTTCTGGCAATGACCTATTTTCCCAGCACCTTTCGGTACAAGTATCATCGGCGCTGCAGCGTTTCACTTCTCTGTTCGGGATGGGAAGAGGTGGTGCCACTGCGCTCTAATCACCAGAGAGCTGCATTGCATTGCTGCAATACAGCTCTCTAGCTACTAAAAGCTAGATCAATGAATATTCATTTATAATTATATCATGCACTACAATATTTCATGGAGGTTCAATGTGAGCTTGAGTTACCAGCAAGCTGGCAAGCCAATGCTCACAATAAAAATCAATAAATTTACGACCAATTAGTATCTCTTCGACTTAACATGTTGCCATGCTTACATCTTGAGTCTATCAACCCAGTAATCTACTGGGGGTCTTGAAAGAATCTTAATCTTGGGATCAGCTTCACGCTTAGATGCATTCAGCGTTTATCTAAATAGTAATATAGCTACCCAGCGGTGCCATTGGTATGACAACTGGTGCACCAGAGATTACCTCACCTTGATCCTCTCGTACTGAAGGTCAGTTCCCTCAAGATTCTAACGCCCACACCGGATAGAGACCAACCTGACTCACGTCGGTTTGAACCCAGCTCGCGTGCCGCTTTAACGGGCGAACAGCCCGACCCTTGGAAGCTTCTTCACCTCCAGGATGCGACGAGCCGACATCGAGGTGCCGAACCTTGCCGTCGCTATGAACGCTTGGGCAAGACTAGCCTGTTATCCCCGGGGTAACTTTTATCCTTTAAACAAAGGCGCTTCCACACGCCACCTAAGGGTCACTATGCCCCACTTTCGTGACTGCTCGACTTGTCAGTCTCGCAGTAAAGCCGGCTTATACCATTGTGCTCTTCAGCTGATTTCCATCCAGCTTGAGCCGACCTTTGGAATCTTACGGTACTCTTTAGTAAGATACCGCCCCAGTCAAACTGCCCCCCTGACACTGTTCTTAATACCTGATTAAGGTCCAAGTTAGAAATAAAATCACCGATAGGAGGTGTTACATTGGCGACTCCACATGTCCTAACGGCCATGCTTCAAAGTCTCCCTCCTACACTCTATACCAGAAATCTCATTTCAATGCCAAGCTGCAGTAAAGATCCCGGGGTCTTTTTGTCCTGGTGTGGGTAGGCAGCATCTTCACTGCCATTTCAATGTTCGCCGAGCACCCTGTCGAGACAGCGTCCAACTCGTTACGCCATTCATGCGCGACGCCTATTAAGCGCCGAGGAACTTCGCTACCTTAGGACCGTTATAGTTACAGCCGCCATTGATCAGGACTTGAGTTGCAAGCTTCTCTCATCTTGCGATGAAATAACCCGCTTCCATAATCTTCTGACATTGGGCAGGCGTCAGCTCGTATACATCAGCTTGCGCTTTAGCACGAACCTGTGTTTTTGTTAAACAGTCGATAAGACCATTTCTCTGCGACCTCTACTCACGTAGAGGCTCTCCTTTTCCCGAAGTTACGGAGATAATTTGCCGAATTCCTTGACAAGGACTCACTCGTACACCTTGGTATATTCTACCAAAACACCAGTGTCGGTTTGCGGTACGGTCGCTAACAAATCTCGCTTAGAAGTTTTTCCTGCGGACTAAGTATCTAAAGTTGCCTCTGCCCGTGAGCTTCAGCTTCCCATAGGAGCTCGCATACATCAAGACCGAAGCCCTGAAACGTCCAGCCGGATTTTCCTAGCTGAACTAGCTTACTCTTTAGAAGTCGACCTATCGACTTTTTAGAATCCCTATCCCGTTCCCTCCATAGTTGATAACGATTTACCAGCGGTTCTGGAATATTAACCAGATCTCCATCACCTACGCCTTTCGGCCTCGGCTTAGGACCGACTAACCCTTGGTTGATTAACATAGCCAAGGAAACCTTGTTTGTTCGATGGGCGGATTTTTCATCCACCTTACGCTACTCATGTCTGCATTCGCACTTGTATTCACTCCAGTCAACCTCACGGTTGGCCTTCACAGCAGAATACAACGCTCCCCTACCACCCCTGCCTCGCTTTCGCTCGGCCGAGATCCATAGTTTCGGTAACACGCTTGAGCCCCGTTAAATTGATCGGCGCAAGATTTCTAGACCAGTGAGCTGTTACGCACTCTTTAAAGGATGGCTGCCTCTAAGCAAACCTCCTGGCTGTATTAGACTTCTTACATCCTTTACCACTTAGCGTGTGTTTAGGGACCTTAACTGATGGTGAGGGCTTATTCCCTTTTGACGTACGGAACTTAGCTCCCATCGTCTTACTATTAATTTTACATGGACGGCATTCGGAGTTTGAGAGGATGCACTAAGCCAAAAAGGCCCGTACTATCCAATCAGTGCTCTACCTCCGCCCAATAATGATTAATGCTATCCCAAAAGATATTTCGGGGAGAGCCAGCTATTTCTGTGTTCGATTGGCGTATAACCCCTATCCACAAGTCATCCGAAAGCTTTGCAGCGCTTACCGGTTCGGTCCTCCCCCCATATTTCTATGGGGTTCAACCTGCTCATGGTTAGATCACACAGTTTCGGGTCTATTCCGTCGGACACCCCAATAAATTGAGATATCGCCCTTTCAGACTTGGTTTCCCTATGGCTACCCTCGAAACGAGGTTAACCTAGCCCGACCAGAATAACTCGCAGACTCATTCTTCAATAGGCACGCAGTCACCCCCTCCATTTAAAGATCCAAATCAAAATGCGCCCATGCGCAAATTATGAATCTCAAAATGGAGAGGGCTCCTACTGTTTGTAGGTATATGGTTTCAGTTTCTATTTCACT
>CAIWXV010000074.1 GCA_903916765.1 uncultured Dehalococcoidia bacterium
CACAAGAACCACTCCCACCCCTACACCTACTGCAACTCCAACACCCACTCAAAGGATTACTCCTACGCCTACGCCTTCCTCTACTTCAACCTCCTTCTCATCCTCTAACACTCCGTGGCTTATTGGCGGAATAGGCGGCGGTATTGCGATTGTGATAGCCTTAGGATTTCTAGGGCTGAATAAGAAATCCGGTAAGAACAGAGTAATAAACGCCAGTATCCGGCAACTTAAGTCACAGATGGGGAAGTGGCGGTCTGAAGGCTATGATGTGTCCAGCCTAGAGGATTTGCTTAAGTAATGAAAAACCGATCACGAAAATTCAAAACGTCGATTCTCCTTCTCATTATTGTTTTTCTAACAAGCCTGGTCCCCTCTTTGCCAGCTGTTTTTGCTTCCACAAATCAGCCAATAGAAATTGATATTCCCCCTCTTTATGCCACGCCTCCAGATATTGAATGGGAAAAGACCTTCAGCGGTTCATATACTGATACAGGATATTCAGTGCAGCAAACCAACGATGGCGGCTTCGTCATCGTTGGTGCTATCACTGGGGATGTATGTCTGATAAAAACAGACATATCTGGAAACCAGATGTGGAGTAAAACATTCGACGGCTCAGGTGCTGGCTATGAATATTCAGGACAGCAAACCAGTGATGGCGGCTTCGTTATCGTTGGTTCTAATATGTTTATAAAGACTGATGCATCGGGAAACCAGCTATGGAGCAAAATTCTCGATAGCTCAGGTGATAACCGTGCATATTCGATACAACAGACCAGCGATGGTGGCTTTGTCATCACTGGTAGTACATCTTCTTCCAGCGCTGGTGGCTATGATGTCTACCTGATAAAGACTGATGCATTAGGAAACCAACAATGGAGCAAAACTTTCGGCGGCCCACAATCTGATTGGGGAAGATCAGTTCAGCAGACTACAGATGGTGGCTTTATAATCGCCGGGTATACCCGTTCTTTCGGCGCTGGACACAACGATGTGTATCTTGTAAAAACTGATGCATCGGGAAACCAGCTATGGAGTAAAACCTTCGGCGGCTCAGGTGATGATCGTGCATATTCGATACAACAGACCAGCGATAGCGGCTTCATAATCACTGGGTATACCTATTCTTTCGGCGCCGGGCGCTGGGATGTGTATCTGGTGAAAACAGACGCATCGGGAAACCAGATGTGGAGCCAAACCTTCGGAGACTCAAACGAAGATGGTGGATTTTCGGTTCAACAAATCACCGATGGCGGTTTCGTAATCGCCGGATATAGAAATTTTCAGGGATACATAATAAAAACAGACGTCTCGGGAAACCAAATGTGGAGCCAAACTTTCGGCAGCGATGGTGGTTATGCCTGTGCATATTCAGTACAACAGACCAGCGATGGCGGCTTCGTCATCACTGGGCATATATCTTCCAGTGACGATGGCGAAGGTGTGTACTTGATGAAGATTGCTGCAGAGGCTCCTAATTTTACCTCAAATCCAGCTACTACTCCTATGTCAACCTCAACATCTACCTCATCTTCCACCCCTACATGGCTCATTGGCGGGATAGGCGGCGGTATCGCACTCGTAATGATTTTGGTATTTATTGCTATAGATAAGAAATCTGGTAAAAAGAGAGTAATAAACGCTAGTATCAGGCAACTCAAGTCACAGATGGAAAAGTGGCGCGCTGAAGGCTATGACGTGTCAGATCTGGAGGATTTGTTCAGGTGAGAAGTGCTTCTGCCATACTTACGCTATCAATAATAGGCATCCTATTGCTGGCTGGCCTCATTCCTCCAATTATCAACACTGATAGCATTATGGCTGAATCTGGCACTGTGACTGTGCTAATTGATTCCCCGGATATCGTGTACAAGGATGACAGTGAATACTTTCACGTTCTGGTGAGGATCACGTCAGTAACCAATTTCGATGCCGCACAATATGATATTTCATATAATCCGAATGTTATTAGGATTCAAAACGTTACTGCCGGTAGCATTTCGGGCACAGCAATATCTATTGAATCCTGGAGTTTTGTGCCGGCAAGTACTCAGGGTGTTGTAAGGATAATAAATAGCATATCTGGGTCTGCAGGTGTAAGCGGAGAAGGTTATTTAGCAGATATTTACTTCAAGATTATCGGTGAGCCTGGAGACTCCAGCGCGATCTCTTTCGTTGAAGGGATTGGAGACCCAGCAGGTGACCTGATTCTTTCTAACAATGCAGGCATAGAGATTTCCGCCACATGGGCCGGCAGCGATACAATAGTTGATTCCATAGAGCCGATACCGGTATCTTACCCTATTTTGCTCTCTCCTGCTGATGGCACAACAGCGGTCGGCACTATCATTCAAGGAACCAGCACTTCTCGATTAACCATGTTATGGGAAGATATGCCCCAGGTAACACGGTATGAGTATCAGGTAGCTTATGACCAGTATTTCAGCAGTATCGCTACTACTGGAACTATTGAGGGCACTTTGGCCACAGAGGATCTTTTCTTGGGTGAGAGATTCTACTGGCGTGTCAGAGTATACAGTCCTGCTGTTGGCCAGTGGTCTGAGGTCTGGGACTTTACTACCCCTCTTGGTGCTAGTGCCAAACCAATACTTCTAAATCCATCAAGTGGCCAAGGTAATGTGATCTTGAATCCAACACTGCAGTGGAGCAGTTCGATTGAAGCAACCGGCTTTGAGCTTATCCTAGCGAAGGACTGTAACTGGGCAAATCCCGTTCTCAGCCTGACCGGCTCTAGTGCTCTTGGTCCAAATACAGCCTATCAAATTCCACAATCGCAAACATTGCAGCGTGGCGCAAGTTACTGCTGGAAAGTAAGAGGGATAAACTACGATGTCATATCTCCGTGGAGCGACACAGGTACATTTACTACTGCTGCAGCATCTGATACACCAATTCCCACTCCTACACCTAGAATTACACCAACCAGAACTGGAACTCCCACCCCAACATCAACACAATCAACCATATCTACACCAACAATTACCACAACCCCAACCCCAACGCCTACCGCTATC
>CAIWXV010000075.1 GCA_903916765.1 uncultured Dehalococcoidia bacterium
CTACTCTTTGCCTCTAATTAGTTTCTTTGAAACAATTATCCAGCCAGTTTCTTTTGCGTCAGCCAACCCTTTTTCCAGGATTGCCACTAATTCCCAACCACTGTCTCCCAAACCTGCCAATTCCTCTCTAAGCGCACTAGGATTACGCGTTGATTCACGAACAGAATAATCATATTCACGAGAAGAAATATCAGCCATTGTCAAACTCCTTGTTCTAAATTAATTTTTAGTTTTTTTAAAAGAGGTGGTAATCCCTTGGAATCATTTAAGTCGGGATAATACCGTGTTTTTTGGCAGGGCGGTCTTCTGTCTTATCGATGAGCATTTCGAGGGCGGCAATCAATTTAGGTCGAGTCTCTGCTGGGTCGATGATATCATCGGTATGCAGATGTTCCGCAGCGCGATAAGGATTGGCGAACTCCTCGCGGTACTGCCGAATCTTTTCCTGAAGCAGTTCCTCCGGGTTGTCGGCCTTTTCCAATTCTTTACGGAAAATAATCGGTGCGGCACCTTCGGCTCCCATCACTGCCAGTTCCGTAGACGGCCAGGAGAAAACGATATCGGCTCCGAGGCTCTTGCTTGACATCCCGAGATAAGCGCCGCCATAGGCTTTTCGGATGGTGACGGTTAGTTTGGGCACAGTTGCCTCGGAATAGGCATAAAGCATTTTTGCACCGTGTCTAATAATGCCTCCCCATTCCTGCTCGGTGCCTGGCATATAACCGGGAACATCCACCAGCGTGATTACGGGGATATTAAAAGCATTACAGAAACGAATGAAACGCGATGCTTTATCACAAGCGTCGATATCCAGACAGCCGGCTTTTGATAAAGGTTGATTGGCGATGATGCCGACCGAATACCCGTTCAGTCTGGAAAAGCAGGTGATAATATTGGTAGCGAAAAGCGGGAACAATTCGAAGTAGTTCTTCTTGACGTCTTTTCTCTGATCGAAAACCTTCTCGATGATTTTTTTAATATCGTATGGTTTACTGGGGTTTTCCGGAATGATATCGAAGAGCGAAGTATCGGTGCGGTTTGTTTTATCTCCCCAATCTACTCGCGGCGGTTTTTCCCTATTGCTGGCGGGTAAGTAGCTGAGTAGTTCTTTGTTATTCTGGAAACATTCGACTTCGCTGTTTTCGGAGCGGCAAACTACGCCAGCTTTTTTCTGTGCGACGATTGCACCGCCTAAATCTTCGTCACTCACATCCTGCCCGGTGGTAGCTTTGACTACTTTCGGTCAGGTAATGAAGGCGAAGCTGATACCCTTGACCATAAAGATAAAGTCCATCAATGCGGGTGAATAAACACCGCCGCCGGCAGTAGGTCCGAGGATAGCACAAATTTGAGGGATGAGTCCCGATGCCATGACATTTCTGCGGAAAAGTTGTCCGTACCCTACCAGAGAGTCGACACCATCCTGAATTCTGGCGCCGCCTGAATCATTAAGTCCTATTATCGGGCATCCGACTTTCATAGCGCTGTCCATCAATGTGCAGATTTTTTCGGATTGCATCTCAGCCATTGTCCCGCCTATACTGGTGAAGTCCTGAGCGTAAATATAGACTTTTCTGCCGTCGATTTCACCGTAACCGGTTACTACGGCATCTGCCGGGGCATCTTCGTAGGCACCGTTATTACGACTTTTCACGAACAAACCGATCTCGTGGAAAGTTCCTTTGTCGAGGAGCATTTCGATGCGTGCCCGTGCGGTGAGCTTCCCCTTTTTCCCCTGAGCGGCGACGCGTTCCTTGCCGCCCATACCGGTAATCTTCTGACGCCGTTCTTTAAGCTCGGCGAGTTCTTGCTCTTTTATTTGTTTCTCTTCGCTCATTCGTTACTCCACGGTATTTGTTTAGTCGATGCATACCTTATTTATTGGGATTATCGAGTTTTTCCTCTTTGCCCCAGTTCTGCATTATTTGCTTTAACTGCTGTGCAAGCTCAGGGCTATTGCGCAAGCGGTCGATGAAGATGGGGCAGCCTTCCAGCAGTGAGTTCTGAGCAGAAGTCGCCATATTCGAGAGTAAATTCTGCAAGCCGACATCGTTCGGCATAGCAGCGCTCCCACTCTGGACCTGTGATTCCATTTGCCGTCGAAGGTCTTCGGCGGTAAACTTCATTGGCATCACGCATGATTTATACCAGGGGCATTCCTTACATTGAACGACCCCATAAGCTTCATTTAGAATGTCACCCACGATTATTCCTCCATTGTATTGGTTGTAGTTTAGGTTTGTTGTCTGTCAATTAATGCTACTGAATTTTACACGTAATATCAAGTAGAGCGAGAGCGAGAGGGAAATTCCAAGTAACAATAATTAATTATCAAACAAGTAAATAATAATCAAGTTTCTAAAAATTGAGTATTTCAGTCCTTTGGATTTGTTTGGTACTTGCTATTTGGTTATTGTTTATTTCCCTTTGATGCGTTTCAGTTCGAACACTACCGCATTCTCAGCATCCGGACAGGCCACAGTTGTTTTATCGGCATCTTTTTCCCAAGGGAATGAACCGCCTGCTTTCAATGCCGAGGCAAAGGGGAAAAGGGCGTAAAAAGCCCAGGAACACATCCCTTCAGGTGTGGTGTCTCCAATATCGTATTTGTCGCCAACCTGATGTCCAGCGGAGCAAGTGCCTTTCTGACTGATTACCTTAGCAGCTACCTGATACCATTCTGACATAGTTTCACCTTCTTTCTATCTTGTCTTCGATAGCTTCTTTTTTCGCCATCAATTTTATAGCCAGGGCGAGGTCAGCTTGAGTATCGATGCTGAAGAATGTCAGGAAATCCGGGTCGAAACTACTGAACCCTCTTTTATTAAGATGAAGCACATGCATTTTTTTGAGGAAGGTGGTAACACTGAACTGGTTATTCTCCAGATGTTTTCTTATTGCCGGCAAGCAGGATATAGAATATACGGTGTGAAGAGGCTCTATCTGTCCTTCAGACCATCTCGGTACGATAGCATCGAAACTGGGCAGGATTTTGGTCATATGTTCCAGCAACTGGGTATTGAGAAACGGCATATCGCAGGCAACGACGATATTAGCTATATTTCCCGAATGGTAAAGTCCTGTATAGATACCGCCGAGAGGGCCTTTATCGGGGTAGATGTCGGTTACAAGTTCAACATTTTTAATCGATGAAAAGCTTTTGTTATCGCCGCTTGTTACAATGATCATCTTTTTTGTGATGGGAGTCAGACTTTTTATAACTCTTTCGATGAGAGGTACACCTCCGATTTTTTCCATAGCTTTGTTTCTACCGAATCTGAGGCTCTTACCACCCGCGAGTATGATTCCAGTTACATCCATCGATTCTCACTTTTTCTTCGAATATTTAATAAGTTGCCAGATAATGGTTTCGCAGACTATTGTAACATCTTCCGGTTCAAGATAGTCGGTAATATTGGCATCAAAAAGCAAATTTATTTGCGGCGCCAGTTCGTCATCGCCTTCCCACAATATGATGGTGATAGGCACACGGGCAAAAGCATCGATTATCAGTGAAACGTCCTCGAATTCTCCCTGATGAGCGTTAAATAATTTACCGGCACGTAATAAAAGCGCCGCATCTTTACCGAAACAATCCGCAAGAGGTTTTACCGTTCTCCTGGTAAAAGTGGGGTAATAAACTAAGCCTCCGGGGAGGTCGCGATAGGTGATTTGTCTTCCTGTCGGAGGTGTGCCTTTTGCCCGTGTAAAGTAGTGCAGGATAAGGATTTTCTCACGCATCGGCACCGACTGGTCGTTATCTGAGAATGAGACTTCGGCTGTGGGAATAGTTATACGATAGTTCTGGTTAAGGTAATTGAGAGTAACCATTTGTGATGAAGAATCCGCTCCGCTTTTTTGGCATTGCTGTGCAATATCGACATTGGCAAGCCGCTCACGGACGATATTGTAAGCGGTGTCCAGATTATAGGTGTTGCGGTCATTTTTAGATTGCAATTTTTGAACTCCTCAGGTTAACCACATTATAGATTAAAGAATATGGCTTTTCTGGATTACCATTATGAGTTCTTCATATAATCAGGGTAAACTCCGCGAAGCGATCTCCTGCCCATTCAATACTACCATCCCGATGTAAATCGGGATCCAGAAGATTTATAACTGGATTCCGTATCAAGTACGGAATAACAGATCGTGTGAGATTACCACGCCCCGATTTCATCGGGACTCGCAATGGTTCCTTTTTAGTTTTCCAGCCAGGAATGAGAGTACAATATCTCTCCCAGCAGAACACGAGCGGTTTTCACGTATTTTGCTTCTTCAGTGCTTACGGAGGCGAGGTCGATTTTTTCTCCAGCCATTATGCTTTGAACCAGTTTTACCAACTGTGGTTTTCTGCCGCGTGCGATGTCCAGCAATTCATTGTCGAAAGCATCGACAATTGCGGCATGAATATTGTATTTCATCAACATCATTAAATATGTGCGGTTGAGGTAAGCTCTGAGATGAGTCGGTGCGCCGTTGGATACATTGGATAAACCGACAACCGACCCTGCTTCCGGAGCGATGTCCTGCAACATACTCAAAAACTCCAGGCAATGCCTGACCTGATTGGATTCGATATTCACTGCCGGGGTAACAATAGGGTCGAACCATATTTTATTGTTAGGGATGCCTTTCTCATTGGCGGTATAGAGTAACTCAGCGGCGATGGCACCTCTTTCGTTGACGTCTCTGGGCATACCATCCCTGCCCCATAACAAACCGATGAAATCGCAGTTATATTTATTAACGAATGGCAATTCTTCTTCCATTCGGACCAGCGAAATGGAATTGATGAGTGCTCTGCTTTTGTGTACTTTCAATCCGGCTTCCATTGCGATTGGATTGGTGGTGTCCAGCGATAACGGTTTATCGGTGACTTCCTGCACTGTTTTGACTACCCATTCCATCAATTTATCACCATCTTTGCGGGCAGGCCCGATGTTAATCTCCAGATAGTCCATGCCTGCTTTAGTCTCGGCGATTGCCAATTCCTGTATAGGCTTAGCATTGAAACTTTTGAGTGCCGGGCCAATAGTGCTGGAAATGATGTTCAGGTTTTCACCAATCAGAATCATTTTTCTCCTAAGCCTTTAAATTCCTGAGATAAGCAGGGATGTGAGAACCTTCTCTGGGTCCCACCATAATCTCCCAGCCTTTAAGTTCTTCTTCCAATCCGCCACTTTCAGAGGCAGAATATCCGGGAATGATGAGCTTGTGGTGTTTGATTTTACCTTCGATACCGGATTTCTTGATGAAAGTTGCTATCAGATCGGCGACAAATTTACCGGCTGCCCAAGCAGTCATAACCGAAAGTCCTTCTGTATCCATCACCAGCAAATAGCTGGGTACCTTACTGGTTTCGATTTCACCGGAGACAATGAAATAAGTGAGGGAGAAATTGGTGGTAATGAGTAACGGCGAGTTTTCATTGGGGTTGCCAATTTCATAGATGCCGGGAGTAGTCGCCAGCGGTCTCTGCGGGTCGGTGAAGATATTCAATCTTTCAACAACCAGCGGGAACAGAACTTCACCCTGCAAATCGGATAGAACGATAATGCCAGCATACTTGGCGATGAACATCGAAGCAATCAGTGCTTCTTTCATCGGGTTGTTCGTCATTTCACAGGGGAAAGTAATCGTCGGGAATCCGAGCAGGCGGAATTTCTTCTGTAGAGCCGACCCCCTGATGATAATCTGGTCCTGTAATGCCTGTTTCACGGTTCTTGAACCGGAGTCGATAACAATATCGTTGACGCCGGTTTTATTTAAAATACCGGTAAGTTCTGCTATTTCCTCTAGGCTGGAACCTTTAACTACTAACGGGCAGGAATTTTCCTTGGCGAGTTTGGCAACTGTTTCAGCATTTGCTTTAGTAGCGGCGTAGATGAGCGGTTTGCGACTGGAGCAGATTTTCAGCCCTGTTGCCAGTACATCGGGATTATCGCTCATCAGGATTAGAGCACCATCAGTTGCCTTGGCAACTTTTTCTACCAGCGTTCCGAATTTAGACGGGTCGCCGGATATGCTTTTGATGGCGACGGCATTGGCGCGCAGTTTAAGTCCGACTCTCTCATAAGTGTACTTATTGAAGTTGTCCACACGGTTTGTTACTTCAGCATCGGACATAGAGTCTGTGATAAGGACAGCAATGGCAGTGGGATTCTCGAATTTCTTTTCGTGTCGGAACATTACGGTCTCACCACCGACTTTGAAGGCAGTAGCTCCCGTGCCGATGGTAACCGGATGAATCGGCGGAGCGGATGCTTCAGCCAGTTGAGCCTTTGCCTCTTCCGTCACGAACGGACAAGCGCTGAGTTCCGCCTTACCCGCTGCCAGATTCATGGCAAAAGCGAGACAGGTCGGTATGCCGCATTTACCGCAGTTCGTCTTGGGCAGGAGTTTAAAAATCTGTATTCCTGTGAGTGCCATTAAAGACTCCTTTCAGTCGTCAATAATCAATAAACAAGAAACAAATCTCAAGGTTTGTATTTGTTTCTTGTTTATTGTATCTTGCATCTTGGTTATTATCCTATAATGGGGTCCATTGCCAGAGCAGGATGTCCTTTCTCTGTGAGGAATGGCAGAATTTCGTCTTCGGTGGTGCCGATTGTTTCATCGGCAATCATATCCATCAGATTGGGGACGCCCATTTCCTTGGCTCTGGCATTGAGTCTATCGGCAATTTCCTCCTTGAGCATCTTGGGCATCCAGACCACTCTTAATAATCCACCATCGCCGATGAGGAATTTTCGCTGGCAGATATTGTACTTGCCGTGTCCGACGAAGCCTGGCGTACTGATGCCACCGCCGATGGTACCTGCGAGAGTAGTGAATTTCATCCCACAGGGTGTCATCCCAGCGAATTCACGGTTGACAATCATAATGCCGTTACACATCGGCAATACAGCGGCGATGCACTCGCAACAGCCGCAGGTAGTCATCGGGTCATTGACCAAACTGTAAAAGTTATAATGGTCGAATTTACCACGGGACGCTTTGAGGAGAAATTCATTAACGCCTTTCCACTGTCCCAACTTCTTATCTATCGTTTCACCTTTAGGCACCGGTTGATTAGGTCCCGTGGGATTGATTTCATAAGATGCTTTGCAGTCCATCCAGTTATAGGAGCCGCAAAGGCCGGTTCTCTCCGGACTGATAACACAAACGTGACTGGGAGCAAAAGACTGACAGAGTGTACAGGAATAGTACATATCGGTGGTTTCATCTGTCATACCCTCGATTCTGGCGTCACGCTCGTCGTAAACGGCTCTTGCCCTCTCGACGATTTGCTTTACTGCGGCTTCGTCGGTGTAAATTTTCACCTGGAGTTTATCGAAAATTCTACCGAAGTCCTGATGCAGTTTGGCGTGGAGAATGGTGCCGATGTGTTTCAGTCTGAACCCTTTCTCAGCAGCCTGTTTGCTGACACGTAACCAGGCGATATCTCTCTGTCCGATGTGCATCACACCCTGAGCATAATTGATGAGGTGATGGACCTGTCTTTCCAGAATAGGTTCGTAGTCAGCTTCGAATTGCCGGCCGGCAACCTCGACAGTAATTGCCATCGGCAGGATTGATTTGGCGGGAACATCGGTGATTTCCGGACCGATGACCTCAATTCTGCCATCTTCCACCTCGTCCATTCTCTTAGAAGTAACCCACTCTACCATCGGGGTTCTACCGCCACCGCACTCAAGGTAAATATCATCACCGCGAACTCTTTCACCTTCGAAAGCAGGGCCGTAAGCAACCGGAATAGGTATTTCAGAAACGGTTACTTTAAGACCACGTACTTCGATTGCCTTAGCGACAATCTGGTCGTGTGGGATATTGGAGACGACATGTTCGTATGTAGTGATGCCGGTAGGAAGAATCTCAGGGATGGGAGTATCGGCAATGACCGGGAATCCCCAGTTGATAGCACCGGCGGCATTGGCATACCACTCATCGGTAACATAACCCAGCGGCATTGCGAAAGCAAAAATACGGTCTTTATTGTAAATCAAAATCTTACGGTAATCACCCGGTTCAATGCCTCCGAAAGACATCGCCGCTCTGGTAGCGAAGCCCATCGCAAATACGGTGGCACTGACATCGGGCCCGAATGGCACCAGACGCACGCCCCAGCCAATTTGAACGCCGGCTTCTACCAGTTGTTCGGCAAAGCGTTTGCCATTATATTCCGCTGCCATAAATACATAGAGGTTCTTTTTCTGAAGCTCGTGGGCAATATTGGCGGCGATTTGTGGCGTTGGAGCAGCACCAAGTATGGCGGCAAATCCGGGAGCTGTGCCATCCACGAACTCTACACCTCGTTTTCTCATAATCACATCATCAGCGGCACCCAGCCAGATATTGTCCGGTGTGACATCTTCACCGAGAACATAGAAGTGAGGATTTTCCCGGTAGCGGATAGCTTCGATGATTTCTTCGGCAAAGAAGGTTGCCATACCTGCATCCAACGCAGGTGCTAAATAGGGGAGAGGATGTGTCTCTCTTACAGGCGGAGGGAGCAGAGCGCGACATTTTTTCAGGACGAATCCTATATCACCCAGTTTTTCTACTTTATACCCGAGTATTCCGTAAATAATAGGTAAATAGTAAGCGGTATTGGGGAAGCCGACAGGTTCGTTAGCGCCCCATTTATCCATTGCCATTTTCCATTTGGTTTCGGCATTTTCAACTATCTTGTAAGCACCCCTGATAGCGGCGGATGCGATAATTTTTGACATTTCTTCTAAAGTCCTCCTCTTTGTCCTGTTTGCCCTTTAAGTGAGTTCCCTTCTCATTGCCATATCATAGAGAATCCTTTCCCGGGCTTTATCGATACCGAGGGCTTTACGTTTTTTATCGATATGAGCAATCATTTTTTGCGCCATCTTGATGGGGTCAGGTTCGAAATCCCACATGCCGCCGTACATTTTCTCCATATCCTTAAAAAGGAAATCGGTTACATCTTTACTGCCGACCGTAGGCCAGGTAACACCGAAAAGCGTGTAGATACCACTGCTAACGAAGTACTGTCCGATGGAGACGGCTTTTTCACTCATCCATTCGGGAGCGGCGCCACAAGCAGGCAGGTCACTGATATCGTCACCCAGACCGCCGTCTTTGACCATTGCGGTAGCGGCGATGAGAATGCGTGCATTATCGACGCAACTACCCATATGCAATACCGGCGGAATACCCACTGTTTCGCATACCGATCGTAAACCTTCTCCTGCATATTGCGCACCTTCCGGTACCATTAAGCCTGTCTTGGCTACTGCCATAGCGGCGCAACCTGTGAGCAATACCAGCACGTCGTTTTTGATGAGTTCTTTAACGAGAGTAACGTGAATATCGTCGTGAGTAACGCGGGCGTTATTACAGCCGACAACTCCAGCCACACCACGGATTCTGCCATTGATGATATTGTCATTCAGAGGACGATATGATGCCCGGAACAAACCTCCGAGTAGATAATTGATAGTCTCATGACTGAAACCGGCAATTAATTCGGATTTATGTTTAGGAATAAAAATACCCGGTTTCCGGTTGGAGAAATTATCGATAGCAACTTTCACAATCGCTTTGGCGGATTCGATGGCATTCGCCTCATCGAATTGCATATGTGTTGCACCTTCAATCTTAGCTCTATCATCGGTGGTGATGAGCTTGGTGTGATAGCAGTTAGCAACGGCAGATAGTCCCTGCATAATACACTGGACATCGACAACCATTGCTTCCACGGCACCGGTAATGATTGCCAGTTCCTGTTGCAGGAAGTTGCCGGCAATAGGAATGCCGTGTCTCATCATAATCTCGTTGGCGGTGCAGCACATTCCTGCCAGATTGATTCCATCGGCTCCTTTGGATTTGGCGTATGATACCAGTTCGGGGTCGCGAGAAACTACAGCCAGCATTTCTGCCAGGGCAGGTTCATGACCGTGAATAATGATATTAACCTCTTTTTCTTTGAGAACACCGAGGTTAATGGTGCTGAGTGCAGGAGTTGGTGTACCGAACATAATATCCTGCAAATCGGTGGCAATCATACTGCCACCCCAGCCGTCTGCGAGAGAGGCACGGGCACCTTGAAGAAGCAGATTAGGATAATCCTGGTCGACGCCCATATGTGTACGGTGCATTGCCTCGACGACCTCGCGGTCGACGCCTCGTGGGGCGATGCCCAGTTTGTGCCAGATTTCCTGTCGTTTCAGAGGTGCTCTCTTGAGGAAGAGAAGTTCCCCTTCCTGTTTACCGAATTCATTGAGCAGGATTTCGCCGATTTCTACAGCGATTTCATTATTGGGGCGGTCACCGATCTTAACACCAAGCTCTATGGCTAATTGAAGCAATTTTTGCTCGTCTTTAATCTCAAAACCGGCATGATGTCCCCGGGCGGTTTCCAGAAAATGTCGGGTTACACGCCGTCCGTGGTCGCTGTGTGCGGCGCTTCCGGCAGCAATTTTGCGTGTGAAATTACGGGCGGCAATCGTTTCTGCCGTAGCTCCACGGAGTCCACGGCGCTTTTTCTTGTCATCCTCGGTTTCCGTTTTTCCCTTTGCCAGCGGTACACGGCATGGACCCATCGCGCAGTTACTACAGCAACTACCCTCAGCCCCGATGGGGCAGGGTTTCATACTATCGGCTCTATCGAAAACAGTACTGACATGGTCTTTGCCAGCTTTATCAATCATCTCTAAGGTTGCCGCATCGATACTTTTTTTGGTCTTGTCCTCTGCCACTTTTTCCTCCAGCGGTTTACAGGTTTCAGGCTACCGTTAAATCAGCTATCATCTCTTTAATCAGTTTTATTGCTTCAGGGTGTCGCATAATGATAATATCCCCACCCGCCAGAAGCATTGCCATTGCGGACATGGCTTCCATCATAATGCCTCTATTTTTGGCATTCCCCATATTATTTTCATTATCAGGCAGGTGAACTTCTTTAGATTTCCAGACTTCTTTTCCCAGGTTGCAGATAATAGGAACTTGTAGTTTTTCATCCTGCTGGGTCAAGCTCGCCATCCTCATTCGTTCCATTACCGAATAGCAGTATTCCATACCATAGCCGATACTGCTTACGGTCGGGTCCATCAAAATCATATCGTCGGCAACACCGATATTACCGAGCAGAATATTGAGTTGTTTGGCAAGGTTGATGTCGATAGGACTGGAAGCGACGACGGTTTGTTTGTAGCCAATCGCCGCCGCGGCAATTTTTTTGTAATCCTTTTCTTCTACAGGGCCGATGATCAGTCGTTTGTCCTGACAGACTTCGCATACCCTGGTGAGTACCTGAGTATCTTTTTCGTGGTTAGCCGTACCCCAGACAATTAACGGTACATCGATAGCATCCGCTACTTTTTTGACTACGGCGGCGGCTTCATCGGCTCCGCGGTTCGTTCCATTGGGGTCGGTGCTGACCATCTGGATCGCAATCATCTCGGCTCCATAAGTATGGATACATTTTTTAGCCCAGGCGACGGGGTCATTAATGACATCGGCAAAAGGCTCGATTGCCGCTTGAGGCCATTCCTGTGGCGGGCTATCCAGGATTTCCATCGCTATCCGGGGTTTGTGAGTCATTGTCCCTTCGAAAAGATAAAACGGATAGGAGTTTTCACCGCCTACGGTAATTGCCTTCTCACCTTTTCCCACTTTGATTTCTCTTACCTTACCGGAATAAGGAGTTTTTGGAATCTCGATTGCCATTCAATTCCCCTTTCGTTACGCTGGGCTTTTTCTTTTTTCGCTACCGTACCAATCCTGGCTGTAGAAATAGCGCTCACCGTTTTGTAAATAGCTAAGTTTTTCACTGCGGCTAGCGAGTTTCTGCCGCCATCTTCCCAATTCTTCACCCTGAGGAGTACCTTTCTCATAGGTTTCTTTGAGCAGTTCGACATGGTCTCTACCGGGGGCTTTCACCTTTTCTACCTTATGCATATTATAAGCTCCTTGTTAAGCAATCCCAGCCGCAAGTTTAGCGGCTTTCAAGGTGTTCAACATTAACATCGTAATCGTCATCGGACCCACACCACCCGGCACAGGAGTTATCATCGAAGCCTTTTCTTTAACGGTTTCAAAATCCACGTCTCCGACCAGAATGCGTTTGCCGCTGCTGCTGGTACCAATTTGATTAACGCCGACATCGATTACCACAGCGCCTTCTTTAACCATATCAGCCGTGATGTACTTCTGTTTGCCGGCTGCCACAATCAGGATATCCGCCTGGCGGGTATGAAATGCCACATCTCTGGTATGAGTATGGCAGAGAGTAACGGTGGCATTGGCCCCTTTATTTTTTTGCATTAAAATATTGGCAATCGGTTTGCCGACGATATTACTTCTACCTACTACCACTACCTCGGCACCATCGGTTTTTACACCGGAGCGGATGAGTAATTGTTGAATCCCAGCCGGTGTGCAGGGGAGATAGTCTGCTTCGCCGATCATCAATTTCCCGACGTTTACCGGGTGGAAGCCATCAACATCTTTCTTTGGGTTGATAGCGTAGAGTACTTCACTTTCATTGATGTGCTTGGGTAACGGCATCTGCACGAGAATGCCATGAATTTTCGGTTCGTTGTTCAGTTTTTCGACCAGTTTCAGTAAATCTTTCTGTGAAGTGGTTTCAGGCAGGTCGATTCTTTCCGAATAAAAGCCGAGTTCTTTAGCTGTTTTTTCTTTTCCTGTGATATATGATAGAGAACCAGGGTCACTTCCGAGCAGAACAGTCACCAGACCGGGAACAAGGTTGTGTTTTGCTTTTAATTGGAGGACTTCCTGTTTTATCTCTTCTCTAATCTGTTTGGCGATTTCAGCGCCGTTGATAAGTTTAGCTGTCATAAATTTCCCCCAGTAATCTTATTATAGAGGTTTATGCAGTGTCGGTGCCAGTATTTCTTACCGGATTTATTTGTTGTCTGTCTGACCGATAATTTGCGGCATCAGATGATTGATAGCACGGACAGCCATGGATGTTTCCGGCATCTCCAGTAAGGGTTTTTGTTCCAGGTCGTAGCGGTATAGCTCTTTGTCTTCGGGAATGATGACATCGGGCTTTAATTTCAGTATTTCCAGTTCTTTCGAAACCAGCGGGTCTAACTTGTCGGGTACAAGATTAATGACTACCAGTTTCTTTTTTACGTTTAATTTCAGTTCGTCGAGTAATTCCAGTATTCTGCCGATGGCACGAACACCTTTGACCGAATGGTTAGAAACTAGCAGCAGTGCATCCACATCTTCTGTAGTTTTGCGGCTCAGATGTTCCATACCTGCTTCATTATCCATTACTACGTAAGCATAGTTATCTGATAGCCCTACGATGAATTTCTTTAGAATCAGGTTGGGATAACAATAGCATTCCGGACCTTGCCCTCGTCCCATCGTGATGAGGTCGATGCCGTTACTCTCCACGATAGTTTCGTTGAGTTTGTATTCCAGATAAGCCTCTTTGGTCATTCCTGAGGGGATGCTGATTTTTTCGTGTTGGAAACTATCCAGTATCGTGCCGATAGTTTGGCTGACCTTCAATCCTAAGCTCTCACCGAGGTTGGCATTAGGGTCGGCATCAACTGCCAGAATAGGCACCTTGCCATTTTTCTTGAGGTACCGGATAATAAGGGCGGCAATGGAAGTTTTTCCACAACCGCCCTTGCCAGCTACTGCGATTCTGAAACTCAATGGATTACCCCTACTAATAATTTAGAACAAGCCGGTTACTTTCCCTGTCTTGGCATCTATATCAACCCTACGGAAAGACGGGTCGGATGAAGTGCCGGGCATGAGGCTAATAGTGCCGGCTACCGGACAGAGGAATTTAGCACCTGAGTATAGTAGTATATCACGGATGGGGAGTCGCCAGTTCTTCGGCACACCCTTTTTCTCTGGAAGGTGACTCAGACTCAACTGGGTTTTCACAACCATTGTACTATATTCATCGTAAGCGGGATTGTTTTCGAACTTCTTCGCTTTTGCGGTTGCATCCGGTGACCAATCGACACCATCGGCACCATAAACTATCTGGGCGATTTTTTCCACTCGCTGTCTCAATTTCATTTCATTAGGATAAAGGAATTGGAAGTCGTTTCTTTCTTTGCAGGCGTCGATAATTGCGTCTGCCAGTTCCAGAGCGCCTTCACCGCCTTGAGCCCAGTGTTTGGAAACAGCACAGCGGGCACCAACCGCTTCAGCAGCTCTTTTTACAATATTAATTTCTTCTTCGGTGTCGGTAGAGAAATGATTGATGCATACTACCGGATGAACACCGGCTGTTTTGATAGTTTGAATATGATGTATCATATTGGGCAAACCGGCTTCAACCAGTTTGATGTTCTCTTTGGTATATTCTTCGGGTAAGTGCAAACCTGCCACTACTTTAGGCCCGCCACCGTGCATTTTTAGGGCACGAATGGTGGTGACCAGCACAGAGGCATGGGGTCTGAGTCCGCTCAGCCGGCATTTTACGTTCCAGAACTTCTCGAAGCCGATATCTGCCGCAAAGCCGCTTTCGGTCACATGATAATCGAACATCTTCAATCCGAGTCTATCGGCGATAATGGATGATTGCCCGATGGCGATATTGGCAAAAGGCCCGGCGTGTACCATCACCGGTTGGTACTCGGCAGTATAGCAAAGAGTAGGATTGATGGTATTGCGCATCCATGCGGTCATCGCACCACCGACTTCAAGGTCGCCGGTGGTAATCGGCTTACCATGCTTATCATAGGCGAGGGTGATTTTACTCATTCTCTCACGCATATCAGCGAGGTCGCGGACAATGGCGAGTATTGCCATCAATTCCGAACTGGGGGCAATACCGAATTTTGATTGCATCATAAAGCCGTCAGTGTGTCCACCCTGACCGATGGTAATATTTCTCAAGCTCTGAGCACAGAAGTCCATAATCCAGCCGAATTCTATACGGGTTGAGTCGATGTCCAGTCGTCGCATGTTAGAGAGTTTTTGTAGTTGGGAGTCGCTGTAATTACGCTCGTGTTGCATTCTAGCGGTCAAGGCGACCATTGCCAGATTGTGGGCATTCATAATATCGTTGATGTCACCTGTAAGACCCATCGAAAACTCGGTCATTGGAATCAGAAGGGCATTGCCACCACCGGCGGCAGAACCTTTGATATTCATCGTGGGCCCACCTGATGGCTGACGTAGGGCACCGCCCACATTTTTACCCCTCTTTCCCAAACCTTCAATCAAACCGAGAGACGTGGTGCTTTTACCTTCTCCCAACGGGGTGGGAGTGATTGCGGTGACTTCGATGTATTTACCATCCGGTTTGTTATTGAGACGGTCGATGATTTTATGGAAATCCAGTTTAGGAGTTTTTCCATATGGTATCATTTCGTCTTTTTTCAGCCCCAGTTTTTCCCGCCACTCCTCAGGAGAGGGCAATTTTTCCTCTGCGGCTTCGGCAATTTGCCAGTCTTTCATTTTGGTTGCGTCGTATGACACTAAGTAGCCTCCCTTTTATATATAACGATGAATCCTCTAGTTCTTCTATTCGGTTTTTGTTTTGTTGGAACTAACTAAACTCTGGTATATTTTTTTGACTTCGGTAATAGCAGGCTGGCTGGAATTCAGTACAGAGCGATTAGCCATGTCGGCATTTATAATGGCATCATCATACGGAATGAAACCGAGGAATTCCGTGTTCGGCAAACTTTTAATCAGGAAGTCTTTTTGAGTCTGGTTGTGAATTTTATTTCCTACTATAGCAATGTTTTTTAGATTGAGGTCGTTTGCCAGTTGACGGATTCTCTCAGCAGTTTCGATGCTCCTGTGTCCGGGTTCTACGACGACAATTAGCTTATCAATGGTTTTGGCTGTGCCTCGTGTGAGATGTTCGATACCGGCTTCCATATCGAGAATTACCACCTCATTTCTTTGCAGAAGGAGATGCGCTAATAAAGCTTGTAGTAAAGCTCCTTCTGGACAGTAGCAACCCGTGCCACCTCTTTTGATACGTCCCATCACCATCAGCTTGATACCATCGAGTTGAGCGGAATACTTTTCAGGGAGGTCATCAACCCTGGGATTAAGATTGAAGAACGAACCTGATTGACCGGGTTTGTTACCTACCCTCTCTTCGATGAGGTCGGTAAGTTCGGAAATAGGAGTTATCTTATCAGAGTTGGGGAAACCGAGTGTTGCGGCGAGGTTAGCATCAGGGTCGGCATCAATGGCTATTACTTCGTAGCCAGATTCAGCAAAAGTTTTTGAGAGAAGGGAAGCTAACAGGGTTTTCCCTACTCCGCCTTTCCCGCTAATCGCAATTTTCATCTGGATATCTGATGTCGGTGATGGCTGAGGCTTCCGATGTGAGGATACTCAGCCAATATGTGTTGTGAACATCACCCCCCTATTTCGGAGTATACCTGATGTACGCTCAGGGGGTCAAGAAAAGTGGGATGGGAAGGTAGTACTTATTTGGGCGTAGAAATATGATCAGGTTCTTGAACTAGAATCACAAAATTTACATGATAAGTATATTGTGCCTATCCCTTTTTCCATCATCCCCTCTGGATTCCAGCCGGAGTTTATCCCGTATTTAGTACGGGACGGAATAGAGTGTTGAGTAGAGAGAAGGGCCTGATTTAAGTGAAGGGTGCCTGACACATCCAGATTCATTCCTAAGAAGGGATTAACCATAAAAATTATTAACCGCAAAATAATTAAAAAATATGTTCTGAAAAACCCTGAAAACATCTTGACAGGTAGAAGGTATCGGCATTAGCATATTAACGTAAATCAAATCATTACAAGGAGCTAGGATGGTAACTGACATCACCGACCAGGAATTTGAACAAAAAGTTATCAAATCAAAACAGCCGGCTCTTGTCGATATGTGGGCACCGTGGTGTATTCCCTGCCGTCTGGTATCGCCAGTCGTTGACAAGCTGTCTCAGAAATATGACAGCAAATGCCAATTCTACAAGATGAATGTGGACGAGAACCCTAAAACTGCCGCCAAATATCGGGTAATGTCCCTTCCGACATTACTTTTCTTTAAGGATGGTGCGGCAGTAGATACCGTAGTAGGGGCGATATCGGAACGTGCTCTTGCTCCCAAGGTAGAAGAGATTTTATAGTTCCTACTTTGACCGCAAGGGGAGTGGGTGATAATATAATAAAAGTATCTTGGTTTGAGTTCAGGAGGGACACCGATGTCCGGTCACTCTAAATGGCATACTATTAAGAATCAGAAGGCGGCTACTGACGCCAAACGCGGGCAGATGTTCACCAAACTGACCCGTGAAATTATCGTGGCGGCCCGTAACGGTGGTCCCAATATTGAGTCTAATTATGCCTTACGTCTGGCGGTGCAACGCGCCAAAGACGGTAGTATGCCATGGGATAACATCAGCCGAGCGATTACAAAGGCAAGTGGAGGCGGTGATGGCGTTCAGATGCAAGAGATGCTTCTGGAGGGCTATGGGCCCGGTGGCGGCGCTATTCTGGTTAATGCTCTGAGTGACAATCATAATCGTACGGTGCAAGCTGTGCGTAATCTGTTTACCCGCGCCGGGGGCAGTCTCGGTGAGAGCGGTTGTGTTGCCTGGCTATTTGCCCAAAGAGGTATGTTGATTGTCAAAGCCGAAGATGTCGATAAAGACGAGTTGTCTCTTAAGATAATTGATTTCGGAGCAGACGATGTCAATATTGAAGGCGACTATCTGACAGTTTACACCATGCCACAAAAACTCGAAGCGGTTCGTACTGCTCTGGAGAAAGAGAAAATTGCCGTTGAATCGGCTGAGGTATCCATGATTGCCAAGCAGACAATCGACCTTGATGAAAAGCAATCTGTCCAAACCATGAAAATGATTGAGAATCTGGAAGAATTGGACGATGTACAAAAAGTAGCCAGTAATGTTAATTTCTCGGATGCGGCACTAGCTGCATACGAGAAGGCGTGATAAATACATAAAAAATTTTGCAATACTTTTCCCATAGTGTTAATATAATACACAGCCTTTAAGCTGGTCCCGTGAGGCTGGCAAGGGAAACAAAAAGAGTCCGAATACAAAAACCTCTTGCCACTCGCGGCGAGGTTTTTTTTATGTCTGAAAAAGTTATTATGACACAGGGAGACATCAAGCGGACTCTTGCCCGTATCGCTCACGAAATTATTGAGCGCACCAAATCATCGGAAAATCTCGTTCTCATCGGAATGCATACCCGCGGTGTTCCCCTAGCAAAACGTTTGGCACTCTATATAGAAAATTTTGCCGATGTCAAAGTACCGGTCGGGGCTCTGGATATTATGCCATACCGTGATGATTTACCTCACCAAAATAGTCGTAGCACTGTTACCGGTACGGAAATCCCGTTTAGTGTAATTGGTAAATCTGTTATCATCGTCGATGATGTCCTCTATACCGGTCGCAGCATCCGCGCTGCGATGGATGCTGTTATTGACTTGGGACGACCACAGTCGATTCAATTGATAGTGCTGATTGACCGCGGACATCGTGAATTACCTATCCGTGCCGATTACGTTGGGAAGAACGTACCCAGTGCCCATGATGAAGAAATTGCTGTCAGATTGAAAGAAATTGATGATATTGATGAAGTTGCTATAATTAGTCAGCCGATGATGAAAGTCATTGAGGGTTGCTCTTCAGGAGGTAATCAAGATGAGTTTAACGAATAGAGATCTGGTTACTATTGACGACCTGACTAATGGCGAAATTGAATCGATTTTCTCTCTGGCTGATAAGATGTCGGATGCGATGCCACAGCAATATGGACTTTGCCACGGCAAGGTGATGGCGACCATTTTCTTCGAACCAAGCACACGTACACGGCTCTCTTTTGAAACGGCAATGCACCGCCTTGGCGGCAGTGTCATCAGTGTTGCCGACCCAAAGTCGACTTCTTTCTCCAAAGGGGAGAGTATTGCCGATATGGCGAGGATTATCAGCGGTTATGCCGATATTATTGTTCTCCGACATCCGTGGGAAGGTGCTGCCAAACTGATGGCGGATTATGCCAGCGTCCCGGTGATTAATGCTGGCGATGGTGGACATCAACATCCTACCCAGACTTTGTGTGACCTCTACACGCTCAAAAAAGAAAGGGGGGAAATTCGCGGGTCGAAAATTGCTCTCTGCGGCGATCTCAAGTACGGCCGGACGATACACTCCCTTATCTTCGCTCTTGCCAAATTCGGGGCAAACATTCTCTTCTGCCCCAGTGCCGGATTGGAAGTGCCGGAAAACATCCTTCGCAAATTGGTGACGGAATATGGCGGTGAACTGGAGAAAATCAGTAGAAATCATAGACCGGTCAAACCGGGGACTATTCCGGTAGATGCCGCTTATATCGCGCCTAACCAGCCTCACCAACTAGCAATGATGCCGGTCGACCTCGATGTGGAGATGAAGGCTGGAGTAGATGTGGTCTATGTGACTCGCTTTCAAAAGGAACGATTCACTAATGAAGAAATAGAATCCGGTCAGCATTTTCCTGTCATCGACCAGAAGTTGATGAGCAGTAAAGAGTTTAAAAAAACCTTGGTGATGCATCCCTTACCGCGAGTGGATGAGCTGGCTTATGATATGGATACCGACCCGCGTAGTATGTACTTTAAACAGGCAGCGAGAGGCGTCCCGGTGCGAATGGCACTCATTGCTCAGATGTTGGGTATGAAAGAGACCTCGGTTCCTGAAGAGACGGTATTGCCTAAGGTTGATTACCCTATATATAGACGTGGCTACGGGGTAAAGTGCTCCAATTCACGTTGTGTTACCTGGCAGGATACCGAAAAGAATTATCTCAAACCCGAGTTCAAAATAGTGAGTTTTGATCCGCTGACCTTCCGGTGTGTTTACTGCGAGCACGGCACCGAACCGAAATATGTCGCCAGTACCGAGTGGCATCAAGGTATGGTGGAAAGCAAGAAGTACCACCTTGCAAACAGTCACCTGGCGAAAAAGATTAAACCTGAAAATCTGATTGCCTTCGATTTAGCGGAAGAAGCTGAAGCGCATGGCTTTAAACCCGGTTATTATGCTCATTCACCAGTTGAAAAGGAAAAGACAGAGAAGTGACTAAAGGATTGTTAATCAGGGATGGCCGTCTCATCGACCCTTCCCAGAAAATCGATGGAATAGGCAGTCTTCTTATCAGGGATGGTAAAATTGTCTGGCTGGCTTTGGGAGAGCTCTTCCCGCCGGGGTTCGACTATGATGTTTTGCTTGTCAATGGATTAATAGTCTCCCCGGGGTTTATAGATTTCCATTGTCATCTGCGAGAGCCTGGTTTTGGAACTAAAGAAACAATTTCTACCGGCGGATGGGCAGCGGCGAAAGGTGGTTTCACGACTATATGTTGTATGCCTAATACCAAACCACCTCTAGACAATAAAAGAACTATAAAATATGTAAAATCGAAAGCCGACAAAGAAAAAGTCGTCAGAGTTCTGCCTATCGGGTGTGTTAGTGTGGGAAGAAAAGGTGAGGCTCTAGTTGATATGAAGGCTCTGGCAAAAGCAGGTGTGGTGGGATTCAGCGATGACGGCGACCCTGTGAGAACGGCAAAGCTAATGATTGCTGCGCTAACAGATAGTCGTGAATTAGGTTTACCGGTGATTGACCATTGTGAAGACCCCGTTGGTGGTGCACCTAAAGGCGAAGAAAAAATAGTTGCACGTGATATTAAACTGGCGGATAAAACGGGCGGTTGGGTGCATATTGCCCATGTGAGCACTGCCGGTTCCGTAAGACTGATTCGTGAAGCAAAAGCGAAGGGTATCAGAGTAACAGCTGAAGTAACACCGCATCACCTGACGCTTACCAAAGAAGCTCTTAAAAAATCCGGGACACTTGCCAAAGTGAATCCGCCATTACGAACAAAACGTGATGTGCAGGCATTGATTCAAGGATTGAAAGAGGGTGTTATCGATATTATTGCTACCGACCATGCACCGCACACCCTTCGCGATAAACAAGGCGATTTTGCCTCCGCTGCTTCCGGTATCAGCGGGTTTGAAACGGCATTGGGTAGTTTGATGGGATTGGTACACAGCGGCTCTCTGACTATAAATGAGATGATCGCTTGTCTGACAATCAAACCGGCACAAATTCTCGGTAAACAATTGGGTAGTCTGGCAGTGGGTACAGCGGCTGATATTACCATCTTCGACCCGAATAAAGAATGGCTGGTGGATGTCAATCAGTTCGTTTCCAAGGGGAAAAATACTCCGCTGGCAGGCTCGATACAGAAGGGCAAAGTGGTAGTGACTATCTCAGCCGGGGAACATTTTGTGTGGAGAGGACGAGAAAAGCTTGAAGCAAACTTTCGCTAAGGTGCTTTCTAATCGGGAAGTAATGCCCGGTGTCTATTTAATGTGGCTGAAATCTCCTGAAATAGCTCTAAAGTCATTGCCCGGCCAGTTCTTGATGGTAGCTTGCGGGGAGGAAACAGTTCTACGACGTCCTATCAGTGTGCATAATGTCGAGGGCGATAAATTAGCTTTGCTGTTCATGGTAGTCGGGAAGGGTACGGAATGGCTTTCTCATCTTCAAATCGGTGATTCACTGGATATTCTCGGACCGTTGGGTAACGGTTTTATGACATCAGCTGAAGATAAGAATATTTTGCTTATCGCCGGTGGTATCGGGGTTGCACCCCTCCGTTTTCTGATGGATAAAGTTAAAAGTTCATGCAAACAGGTTACGTTACTTTTGGGTGCCGCTGCGGCAGAAAAGCTTTACCCGAAAGAGCTTCTTCCTCCTGAAGTCAATCTGGTGGTTGCTACGGAAGACGGCTCGATAGGACATAAAGGTTTGGTGACAGAGTTTATTCCGAATTTTGTTATTGCAGCTGACAGGGTGTTCGTTTGCGGTCCGATGCCGATGCTCCGTTATATGGCAGAACATCAGCGTGATTTAAAATTAACGAACAAGCCGGTCTATTTCTCACTGGAGATGAGAATGGCTTGCGGGTTGGGTGTTTGCTACGGTTGTACCATTCGTACGAAGAGCGGGTTGAAACAGGTTTGTAAAGATGGCCCTGTATTTCCATTTAATGATATTATCTTGGATGAGATGACTCGTCTGTAGAGAATGCATAATGATAACGACGAATGAGATCAATCTACGGACACAGGGTGATACCGATATCATCGATATTACGGCTAAGGTACAGAAATTTGTGACCGATTCCGCTATCAATAACGGCACAGTGACTGTTTTTGTTGCTCATTCCACAGTAGGTATCACTACCATTGAATTTGAACCGGGGCTGGTAGCAGATTTACAGAAGGTCTGGGAAAATTTGGTACCGGAAAATATTCCTTATGACCATGATACTCACTGGGGTGACGGTAATGGTTATGCTCATGTGCGGGCTTCATTAATGGGGGCTTCGTTGACTATCCCTTTCACCGATAGAAAATTGGTCATTGGTGTGTGGCAACAGATTATATTGGTGGATTTCGATAATCGCCCGCGGAATCGTACTGTCATTGTGCAGGTGATGGGGGAGTAAGTTTTATATTTACCCTCACGCCACTCTTTTCCCCTCAAGAGAGAAGAGTGTGACTGTATACATAGAATTCCGACCTATGCCGAAATGGCGGATAACTTGTCTTGACGGTAAATTTGACAGAGCCGTATAATAAAAGTTAAGACCAATCAAATATTGGAAGGTGATGTGAAATGGCAAATCAAATAGGTAAAAGATATCACTGTATTAAGTGCGGTACCGAATTTATTGTGACCAAAGCAGGCGCAGGTACGATTACCTGTTGCGGTCAACCAATGGAATTGAAGAAATAAGATATTTCACCGAAGGAGGACCTGTCACGTGGCAAGTCAACTGGGTAAAAGATATAAGTGTGAAGTTTGCGGCACTGAAATACTCTGCATCAAAGGCGGACCTGGTCCGGTTACCTGTTGTGGTAAAGAAGTAAAAATTCAGGAAGCCAAGCCTATCCCGTCGTCCGACTAATAAGCTATTTATTGTTTTGAATTAGTGAGAAGAATTCAGCGCGGCTTGCTGACCTTCGACGGAATATTCCTCTAATCGCTGAAGTGACAATGTTGGTTCCCGGTTTTTTGACACCGCGCATCACCATGCACATATGTTCTGCTTGAACTACTACGGCTACACCTTGCGGTTGAATTCCTTCCATAATCGCGTCTGCAATCTGTGAAGTCATTCTTTCCTGAATCTGCGGTCTTCGGGCGATAATATCGACTACCCTCGCAAATTTACTGATACCGATGACTCTCCCGGCAGCATCCGGAATATAACCTATGTGAACCACTCCGTAGAATGGCAGGAGATGATGCTCACACATCGAATAGAAGGGGATATCTTTCACGATAACCATCTCCTTGTGTCCGAGTTCGTAGCCGACTTTCAATTCTTCCTTGGGGTCCATATCCAGTCCGGCAAAAAGCTCGGAGTACATCTCGGCGACACGTCTCGGAGTATCTACTAACCCTTCTCTCTTTGGGTCTTCGCCGATGGCGGTGATGATTGAGGCAATTGCCTTTTTGATTACTTCCTCGTTGACCACTTCTATTCTCCTTAGATGATATGGCAGTTTAGTGCCAGCCTAGTGCCTCTAGCACCGCTTCTTGAGTCGAAGGTACTTTGACAAAACCGCCGGCGCCTTTCAGAGCGGTATCGGCGTCTTTGAGACCGTTACCGGTTACCACGCAGACTATTTTTTTGTCGGAGAAATTTTGTCCCTGTTTGGAAAGTTTGAGTAAGCCTGCCAGCGGTGTGGCTGAAGCCGGCTCACCGAAAATGCCTTCTTTCTCAGCCATCATGTGATATGCGGCTAAAATTTCATCATCGCTGACCATATCGATAATGCCACCGGACTCGTCACGGGCGGTGGTTGCTTTCTGCCAGCTAGCCGGATTGCCGATTCTGATAGCAGTGGCAATCGTCTGCGGGTGTTCGATGATTTGATTACGGACAATAGGTGCAGCGCCTTCTGCCTGAAAGCCCATCACCTTAGGGAGCTTCTTCGATTTTCCGATTTTGTGGTATTCCACAAAACCTTTCCAGTAAGCAGTGATGTTCCCGGCATTGCCTACCGGTATGAAAAGATAGTCGGGGGCATCTCCCAGCATATCGATAATCTCGAACGAGGCGGTTTTTTGCCCCTCGATTCTATAAGGGTTGACGGAATTAACCAGTGTTACGGGATAGTTCTCTGTCAATTTTCTGACGATTTGCAGTGCCTGGTCGAAATTACCGTCGATAGTAATAATCTTAGAACCATAGACGATTGCTTGTGCCAGTTTGCCGAGAGCGATTTTGCCCTCGGGTACCATAATTATAGCTTTTAGCCCGCAGTAAGCGGCATAAGCGGCGGCGGAAGCGCTGGTATTGCCTGTGGAGGCGCACATAATTGCTTTACTGTCTTCTTCAATAGCCTTAGCAACAGCAACTACCATTCCGCGGTCTTTGAAAGAGCCGGTGGGATTACAGCCTTCCAATTTGAAATACAGTTCCTTACAGCCGATTTCTTTTTCTAAATGCCTGCTCCTGACCAGGGGAGTGTCACCTTCCCCCAGTGAAAACATGGGTGTTTTTGACGTAAGCGGTAAATAGCTTTTGTATCTTGCCAGTACTCCAGATTTCATCTTCTGCCTGCCAAAATGTATTTCTCTAATTGTAGGCATATTTGGGTCGGGAGTGCAATGTTTGATGTATGATGAGTCGTTCAGCGGGTCTGGTGGGCGACAAGTACGACAATTCAGTCGTTTTATGGGTCGCAAAAAGATATCAGAAGCAGGAATGAAATTGTGATGTGTCTAACCACCGGGTTTGACCAACGGGATTTTGGCATCACATAGGGGACACTTGTCTGGTGAGTAGCTAACAGCAACGGCATGGTGACAGGCGAAAAGCGGTGCGCTGAAATCAATGGTCTGTTCGGAGCGTTCAACCAAGACCCCAACCCCGGCAACGACTCC
>CAIWXV010000076.1 GCA_903916765.1 uncultured Dehalococcoidia bacterium
CTTGAAAGACGTCCCGGGGCTTTCCCTTACGCCAAGCCGGTACGGCAATGGAAGATGCCCGTAATTTACAAGGAATTCTACGAAACGCTTTCCCGGAATCACGATGGCAATGGCGTACGTGAATTTATTCAAGTATTGATCATCGGCAGGAATTGCGGCAGAGAAAATTTGGAAAGGGTAATGGTCCAGGCATTGGCAGAGCATCGGGTGGACAGTGAACGAATAAGACACTTACTCGCCGCAACAGATACCCCTGGAGGGCAACAGAATACCTGCCCTGACTACCTGGTGCAATCGCGAGTAGTGTTGCCGGACCTCAGTCAATTTGACAGGCTGAGGACGCTGGTAGCGGCCGGAGGAAGTAAATAATATGACGAACGATCTACTGATACGTAGCCATTTGAAAAGACTTCGCCTGCCGGTAATCGCACAGAATTATGGCAGACTTTCTAAGGAAGCCGCCGCCCACAACCAGACCTTTCAGGAATATCTCTTTGCTTTGCTGGAGGGTGAGGTAGTCCAGCGCGACGAAAATGCGCAGAAACTGCGGCTGTCACGAGCACACTTTCCAGTCATTAAGAACCTGGATAGTTTCAATTTCAACGATATTCCTTCTCTCAACAAAGCTCTCGTGTTGGAGCTTTCCCGCGGCAATTTTGTGGAGCAACATGAAAATGCCATCTTTATCGGCAGCTATGGTACAGGGAAGACCCACTTGGCAATCGCCCTGGGAGTAAATGCTTGCCGCCAGGGGAAAAGAGTACGCTTCTACACCGCTGCCGGGCTGATTAACGAGCTGCTGGAGGCACACGCTCAACTCCGGAGTGGCAGAATTGAAGCGTCTTTATCCAAATGCGACCTCATTATCCTGGACGAGCTTGGTTTCGTACCGTTTAGCAAAGAGGGCGCTGAAGCTTTATTTACCTTCTTCTCCTCGCGATATGAGCGCGGATCTCTGATTATTACCACTAACCTGGACTTTGTCCGCTGGAAGGAGATTTTCGGGGATGAAGCTTTGACCGGGGCACTACTGGACCGATTAACCCACCGGTGCCATATCTTGGAAATGAACGGCGACAGCTACCGTTTCAAAGAGAGTATGAGGAGGAAGAATAAGACATGAACTGACAGCCCTACTTTTTCGGCAGAGGTGGTATACTTTATGATTGCCGAAGGTGGGTTCCTTTATACTTGCCAAACACAAGAATAGCTGTATGACAGGATAAATGGTTATTGTATAATATGCCTATCGGCTTGACTCCCAATCGGGACATTCCTTGCCAAATAACTAAATTAATATAGGCATACTACAGGTAGTGGTATGTTTTATGAAGAAATAGATGTGAAATCATTGGTTATCAGGGGGCGAACAATACCATATTCCCTTAATACTGCTGGGATACGTTTTAAAATAGCTCCTAATGAGCCAAGCCCGACTGTAAAACCATTGATATTTAGTCGTTCAAACAGTACTTCAGATAACACTAAGCCAATATTGGGGGATAAAGCAGTTTGTAGGGTTAAAAGTTTTGGTGAGGTTTCAGTTAATAATATCACCAGACCTATAATAATTAAGCCTTTTACAGTAAATGTAGAATGGACAACGCCTAAACCACTACCAGTTTCTCATAAGGAAGATTCTCA
>CAIWXV010000077.1 GCA_903916765.1 uncultured Dehalococcoidia bacterium
CGGCTCTTCTTGGGGAAACCATCCTCGTCCAGTACCAGAGCCAGGGTGAGCAACGGACGATCATCCCTTTTCTCCTTGGAATGACCCCGATGGGCTCTGGAGCTTTCATGGGCTCTCCCCGTAAGATAGGTATTGGTTAGATCGTAAAGGATGATCTTTTCTCCTAACCCAAAGGTTTCTCGCTCCCTGTGTGCCAGCAGTTTTTCAATATCATCCCGATGCTTTACCAACTCATCGGAAATCCGATACAACGAGTTGTTGGAAAGATGCTCAAAATCTGCCCCAAGCAGTTCATCAAGCGCACTTATATCCTTCCCCCACATGGCAGTTTCCCGTTCGCTTGAGGGATGAAGCATACGGCCGATGATCAACAGCGCCGCCTGATGGATTTGCTCCTTCTTGAACCCCAGTTGAGCCAGAATCTCCGCTATCCCCAGACGATTGAAGGCATCATAGGCTACCGCCTCTCCTCCTATGGTACGAAACTCACCCTGGGATAAAGAATTGAGATTGACCTTCTCCCATTCGGCCTCCTGGGGCAAGGGGATACTTTGCATCTCCTTCTGTCTGAGCAGACCGGCATAGTGTTGAGCCAGGCTTTCGATGTGTGGTGCAGCGGAAAGAAAAGAGGTCTGTCCAGAGAGGATTTCTTCGATACGATTGGCCAGGGTTTTCCAGTCCTCTTTAGGGATATCGAGTCTGCCCAGGTTGATAACAATATGCTGACGTGGTCCTCTGGGAGTTCTAACTGCCTCCATCAAGCGATGATAGACGAAGGTCTTATCGGAAGTAGAATTTCTCTTAACAATCTCTTTGATAAACATAGACATATCTTACTACAAATGAAATAGGTAGTCAACTGTGCTATATACTATGGGGGACTACATTGGTTACTCAAAGCTGGGATTGGCTCATTCTCATCTCTTGCTGAAGCTAACCTATCCTATCCACTACATCAGTTTTGGTAAACTTGGGTTAGGTGGCCTGAGTTTGGTTGTTTTAATTTAAATGATATGCATATCCTCTGCTGCTCTCAAAAGGTTATCCCTGAAATTGGGATGGGCAATACTGATAATATCCAATGCCCTATCTCGTGTTGACTTACCCTTTAGATTAACAGCACCATATTCGGTGACCACATAATGTGTATCCATCCTTGGTGTGGTAACTACGGTACCTGTTTCAAAGCGTGGTACAACGCGTGATAGTTCTCCTTTTTTAGCTGTAGAATAGAATGCCAGGATGGATTTACCACCGCGGGAATTGAAAGCCCCGCGTACAAAATCAAGCTGGCCACCTGTGCCGCTAAATTGAGAACCACCAAGATACTCTGCATTGCATTGCCCCAGGAGATCAACTTCCAGAACAGAGTTGATGGATATCAAGTTGTCATTTTGTGCGATGACTGCCGGGTCATTAATATATGATACCGGATAGCTCTCCATGCTCGGATTGTCATTTATGAACTTATATAGTCTTTGTGACCCGCGGGCGATTGTGAAAACGTTTTTTCTGGGATGGAGGGTTTTCTTTTTACCAGTTATGACTCCTGCTTCTATCAGGTCAACCATGCCATCACACATGAGCTCAGTATGAACTCCCAAATCTTTATGGTCCATCAGAAAATGGGCAAGCGCATTTGGGATACCGCCGGCGCCTAACTGAATAGTAGCTCCATCAGGGACCATCTCAGATACAAATTTACCAATAGCCTTATCTTCTGGTTTCTGCTCCGGTGGAGATACCTCTAAACGGGGGACATGGTTTTCCACGATGGTATCCACTTCGGAAATGTGAAGAAGGGAGTCCCCGAAAACGCGGGGCATGTTATTATTTACCTCTACAATTAATGTTTTACAATGTCTGGCCGCTGTAGAGGTGTAATCGTTGGCAGTACCGAAGCTAAAATAACCTGCTTTATCCATAGGGGAAACAACTGTAATCATGACATCTATATTTAAAAAATCACGGCATATCCTGGGTAGTTGATGAAAGTAGTTGGGTATAAAGTAGGTCAGTCCCACCTTTACCCGAGATCTATCTAAAGCAGTGACGAACCAGGTATACGCCTCAACACAATCAGAGAGGTCCGGAGCAAGAACAGTTTTAGCGGTATGTTCCATTGGGGAGAAGCAATAGAACTTGATATGTTCCAGGTCACCTGCTCTGAGGCGCTCCGCAAGAGCAGCAAGGATGGCTGGTGGTTCAGCTGTGGCCATGCCTTGAACAATAGTATTGCCTTTCTGTATTTTCTCCACAGCCTTTTGTGGGGTTGTCAGCTTTTGTTCGTATTCCGATAAATAGCTTTTCGTTTTGATCACCTCTTAAATACTTGTCAGGCAATTACTGTTTTTACTAAACCCAACCACATATCATTATAAACGAATCTCTATTGTATTGGAGAGGACATTCTCATTTATTCGAGGTGATTTTTTTGTACTTCGTTGATGGCAACAGTCAGCGAGTTATTATTGACCACTGAAATAGCTTTATC
>CAIWXV010000078.1 GCA_903916765.1 uncultured Dehalococcoidia bacterium
AATTTCGCCTTCAAGCATGGTGATTTGCTCTCCCAATTCACCGGACAGTCTTGAAAGCAAGCCGATATCCAGCTTGATACCATTCTCTTCCATATCGAACAGAACCGGCACCAAAGGCATTTCTACCTCATCGAACAATTGCCAAAGGTTCTGCCGGCGCAGTTCATTGCTAAGGATTTCGCTCAGCCGCCCGGTCATATCGGCATCAGCACAGGAGTAATCGGAGGCTTTTTCAATTTCCACCTGTGACATCGGGATTCGTTTACTGCCCGAGCCCATCAGGTCGGAAATTGGCGCCATTTCCACCCTTAATAAAGCAAAGGCCAGTGATTTGAGTCCCAGTGACGGTTCGCTGAGAAGATAGCTGGCAACCATAGTATCGAAGGTAAGATTGGTTACATTAATACCGACTCCACTGAGCACTTCCATATCGAATTTGCCATTGTGGGCAATTTTGGACTTCGTAGCATCCTCAAAAATGGGCTTGAGCCTCTCGACAACCTGTTGAAGAGGTAATTGAGGCAACTGCATCATGCCGATATGCCCGACCGGGATGTAATACGATTCACCGGGAGTAGGTGAGACAGAGATACCGACAAGCTGAGCCTGGATTGAATTTAAGCCAACTGTCTCGGTATCGAAGGCAAAAGATGCGGAAGCGGAGAGCCGCTTAACCAGTGCCTCCAGAGCTTCGGAGGTATTAACAAGATGGTAATCACGTTTTACCGATGGTCCGGCTTCGGTTTGCAACGGTGTTTCAAACAACTGCGGCTCTTCGGCGGATGGCTGTAATTTGTTCAGGAGACTGGAAAACTCAAGCTCACGGAAAAGGTCAGCAACCTTACTACGATTGAAGTGGCTAGCTTGCGCCTCCTCGAGGTTAAGGGTCACTGGGGCTTTGGTGACGATGGTTGTCAATTCCTTACACTGACGGGCAATCGCCTCATTTTCACTAAGTAGCGTCTGGAGTTTGAGAGGTGTAACCTCATCGAGGCGGGTATAGATTTGCTCCAGACTACCGAATTGCTGGATCAGCTTTACGGCAGTTTTTTCGCCGATACCCTTAACACCAGGGATATTATCCGAAGGGTCGCCTTTGAGCGCCTTATAATCGGCGACGTTTTCGGGTTTGATCTCATATTTAGCAACGACCGCCGCCTCGTCAAAGAGGTCGGCATCACTGAAGCTGCCTCGCGGCCTAGGGTAGAGGACCTTGACCTTATCATTAACCAACTGCATAGTATCCGCATCGCCGGTAACGATAACCGTATCGATACCCTGCTCACTTGCCTGTCTGCCGAGAGTGCCAAGGACATCGTCCGCCTCGAATCCTTCCAGCTCATAGACGGGCACATTGAGAGCCTGCACCAGTTCTCTGACCCTTCCGAATTGCCCTACCAACTCGGAAGGAGTCTCCGGACGTGTCGCTTTGTACTGGTCGAACATCTTATGACGGAAGGTAGGCGCCGCTTTGTCGAAGGCAATGGCGTAATGCGTAGGTTGAAGGTCATTGATTACCTTGAGCAGAATCGAGGCAAAGCCGTAAACTGCTCCGACCATCTCGCCGGTCTTGCGAATAGTCAGCGGAGGTAGAGCGTGGAAAGCACGGTGTACCAAGGCATTGCCATCGAAGAGGATGAGTAAGGGTTTTTTCATGCCCTCATTATAGCAGAGGGAGTGGAGTGAAGAAACTCGTAGGGATGCGAATGTCCGTTGTTATATGGATCCCGATTTACATCGGGATAACACTCACGCCTCATAGCTTCACTTTGAAGCTAAGGTGTGGTATAATGAAATAAATGGGGAATTAGCTTTCGGACGCGGATGGTAAAAAGTATCTGTCAAGCGTCCTTTTTTACATTCTGAAATACGAAATTCGTCCCTGCGGAGTAATAGTCAGTTATGATTGAAAATAATAATCTCTCTTTACCCGACTCAGGCAAGCACAAGACCAGTAAGGGTGCCAGCGAATATAATGCCGAAGCAATTCATGTGCTGGGTGGGCGTGAAGCAGTACGCCGCCGTCCCGGAATGTACATCGGCAGTACCGACCAGCGAGGTCTGCACCACCTGGTTTATGAAATCATTTATAACAGCGTTGATGAAGCAATGGCAGGCTTCTGCACACGCATCAATGTTACGATTGAAGAAGATAATTCGGTTACCGTCGAAGATAACGGCCGCGGCATACCCGTAGAGGTTCATCCCCAGACAGGCAAATCCGCACTGGAAACGGTAATGACTGTTCTCCATGCCGGTGCTAAATTCGGCGGCAAGACCTACCAGGTTTCCGGCGGACTGCACGGTGTCGGCGCTTCAGTAGTCAATGCACTATCTAAATGGATGAAGGTCTGGGTAAAGCGCAACAGCAAGCTTTACTTCCAGGAATACGCCCGTGGCATCCCGAAAGCGGATGTCACCGTTGTCGGTAAATCAAAAGGCACAGGCGCCACTGTCAGCTTTATGGCAGATGAAGAAATTTTCGGTACCATTAAATACGATTTTAATATCCTCAGCGAACGTGTCCGAGAAGTAGCTTACCTCAACAAAGGACTGGAAATATCCATCAGGGATATCAAAGAAGACAAGGAGCAAACCTACTTTTTCGAAGGCGGCATCACCAGTTTCGTAAGACATCTCAACCGGAACCGCGTGGTCTGTCACAAAATACCCATTTATATCGGCAAATCCGCTAACGACATAATGGTAGAAGCGGCAATTCAGTACAACGACGGCTTCAGTGAGTCGATTTTTAGTTTCGCCAACTGCGTCAATACCATCGACGGCGGCACCCACCTCACCGGCTTCCGCTCGGCCTTAACACGCGTATTTAACGACTATTCCCACAAAAACAAATTTCTTAAAGACGAAGACCCCAACCTGAGCGGCGACGATGTCAGAGAAGGGCTAACGGCTGTTGTCAGCGTTAAAATTGCCGAACCCCAGTTCGAAGGACAGACAAAAGGGAAACTGGGTAATGCCGAAGCTAAGACAGCAGTGGAAAGTGTCGTCAGCGAAGGATTAGGCCTATACCTCGAAGAGCATCCTGACGATGCCAAATCTATTATCGATAAATGTCTTCTTTCCGCTCGGGCAAGAGAAGCTGCCCGCAAAGCACGTGACTTGATTGTACGGAAAAACAGCCTCGATACCGGGACTTTACCCGGTAAACTGGCAGACTGCTCAGAGAAAGACCCGACTCTCTGCGAATTGTACCTGGTAGAAGGCGACTCAGCTGGCGGCTCAGCCAAGCAAGGCAGAGAACGTCGTTTCCAGGCGATTTTGCCACTAAGAGGTAAAATTCTGAATGTGGAAAAGGCCTCCCCGGAGAAGATGTTGGGGGTAGCTGAAATCCGCTTTATTATCACCGCGCTGGGTGCCGGACTAGATGAAGGATTCGACTCGCTAAAACTACGCTATCACAAAGTCATCCTGATGACAGATGCGGACGTGGACGGTTCCCACATTCGCACACTGCTATTGACATTTTTCTTTAGGCATATGCCAAAACTAATTAATGAGAAACACCTCTTTATCGCTCAACCGCCTCTATACCGGGCTAAAACCAACAAAGAAGAACGTTGGATTTACTCCGACCAGGAAAGAGAGCAGGTCCTTAAGGAATTGAAGGACAAGCGAGTAGATTGGCAGCGCTACAAGGGCCTTGGCGAGATGAACAGCGAACAGTTGTGGGAAACTACGATGAACCCCGCGACGAGAACATTGCTCGAAGTTAGTATCGAAGATGCCGCCAAGGCAGATGATGTGTTTCAGGTACTGATGGGCGATGAGGTCGCACCGCGTAAGGCTTTCATCACGGCGAATGCCCAATACGTGAAGAATCTGGATATTTAAACTTAACTAACAACTGACAAGCATCTTTTGTTAAGTTACAAAGAGATTATGGGAAGAAGACTTACCATCGGTCGTCAGATTCATCCCCAATCTTTTTAAGCCCACCTCATCTCCGGGAGTAGGCATATGCGTCATATGCATTTCACAACCTTTTAATTCTACCAACTTCTTCATCGCTAATTCTGCGGTGTGATTAGTAGTAGCACTTATGGAGAGGGCAATCAGAGTTTCTTCCAAATCCAAACTCGCGGATTCTGCGCCCAAAATCTCTTTCTTTAATTTGGATATTTGATTTATTATGTGCGGGGAGAGCAAGAGAATCTCATCGGGTATGTTCGCCAGAACTTTGGTGGCATTCAATATCAGACTTGAAGAAGTATGCAGGAGCTGGGAATTTTTTCCTGTGATAATTCTACCGTCGCTTAACTGGACGGCCGCGCCGCAATATATACCGGCATTACCTTTAACCTTTGCCTCTGCCTCAGCAGCAGCGTTTCTGGCTGCCTCAACCACCACCCTATCTGTAATCTTGACGCCCAATTCTTCCATCAAGCGCATTACCCTGTCCGCTGTCTCTTTCTTTTCTATCCCCAATATATATTCTTCGCTGTATCTAAAATAGCGCCGGATTAATTCCTGTTTTGCAGCCTCCTTCACTATCTCATCATTGACAATACCAAAACCTGCCCGATTCACTCCCATATCCGTAGGCGAATTATAGAGTGATTGTTTCGCCCATCTAAGCAAGCCATCGGAGGAGCCGCCTTCTTTGCCTATGGCAGCCTCGGCAGCAAAGATTTTACTTAAGATAAGTTTTAATATCGGAAAGCTCTCTACATCACGATTATAATTTACAACAGTCTCGTTATAGGCATTCAAATGAAAGGGGTCAACCAGATTAAAATCCTGAATATCGGCAGTGGCTGCTTCGTAGGCAATGTTTACAGGGTGCTTAAGCGGTAAATTCCAAATGGGGAAAGTCTCAAATTTGGCATAGCCGGCGTTTATTCCACGTTTTTGCTCCTGATATAACTGCGATAAGCAGGCAGCTAGTTTTCCACTACCCGGTCCGGGCCCGGTCACTACCACAATCGGATTCTTGGTTTCTATATACTCATTTTTGCCGAAGCCATCGTCACTGACCACCGAATCTATATTCGCAGGGTATCCATCTATAGGGTAATGTAAATAGACTCTAACACCCCTATGCTCTAGTTTATTTTTAAAGATAATAGCAGAGGGTTGATTGGCAAAGCGTGTAATCACCACGGCGATGACATGCAGATCCCACTTTCTTAAATCATCAATCAATTTTAAAGTGGCATCATCGTAGGTTATCCCAAAGTCACCCCTTACCCTTCCTTTTTCGATGTCGCCGGCATAAATACACAAGACAATATCTATCTTATCCTTTAATACCCGTAAGAGACTTATCTTGACATTAGGGTCATAGCCTGGAAGGACACGCGCAGCGTGATAATCAAAACAGAGCTTTCCACCGAACTCCAAGTAGAGTTTATTGCCGAACTTTGCCACCCGGTCTAAAATGGCGGCAGTCTGCTCTTTAAGATATTTCTCATTATCAAAACCGATTTTCTGTTTCATGTTTACGCCATTTTACCC
Organism: uncultured Dehalococcoidia bacterium; assembly: GCA_903916765.1. Lineage (GTDB taxonomy): Bacteria > Chloroflexota > Dehalococcoidia > Dehalococcoidales > Fen-1064 > Fen-1064. The sequence goes on from CAIWXV010000078.1 coordinate 5,479, forward strand.
CTTACCACTATCTCTTCCGGTACAACCTGTTTTCTTCGATGTATTTCTCAACTGCTGGGGGTACTAAATATTTGATAGAGTGACCCTCGGCTACTCTATGCCTGATATCGGTAGCGCTGATATTTATTAGTGGCTTATCCAGAAAAATAACCCTCTTCGCTAAGCCGGGAATTGTGGCTTCCAGAGATTTGAGGTCGGGACGGGTATAACCGGGTCTACAGACAACCGCTAGGGAACACATCTTTATCAACCTCAATGGTTCTTTCCAGTAAGGCAACTGTACCAGACTATCCCAGCCCATGATTAGAAACAACTCAGATGCTTCGCCAAGCTCTGTTTTCAACTGGGTAATGGTATCAGCGGAGTAAGATGGTCCCTGACGCTCTACTTCAACCGTAGAGAGTTTGAAGTAAGGTCTGCCGTCGATTGCCAGTAATACCATCTGGACTCTGTGGATAACCGAGAGGATCGGCTTGCCCGATTTCATCCACGGTTGGCCTGCAGGTAGAAAAAGCACTTCCGCTAGGTCGAGGTCAGCTCTTGCTTCGTAGGCAATCGCAAGATGCCCGTTGTGGATGGGGTTGAAAGTTCCGCCAAGGATGCCTACTTTAATTTTCTACCACTCCCATTCGATATTACCACAGCGTACCTTATGCCCATACTTGATACCGGCTTTTTCCAAGGCCTTGTCAATACCCCACTTGGTTATTTGCCCGCGTACCTGCCCCTTCACCACAGGGTCGCTCATATCCACTCTTGCCACAATACGTTCCAAATCCGGCATCTGGATGACAAAAGCATCGCCTTTACCGGTTACCTCCACGCGGTTACGCCGCGGGTGGGGATGGAATACTTTGGGAGCAGTTTCTTCCGTATGCACATCGGCTTCTTTTAATAAACCCATTAACATTCTCATAAGCTCAGTGATACCCTCACCGGTTACAGCGGAAATGAATCTCACATTGATTCCGGCTTCATGGAAGGCTATTTTGATTTCATCTTTTCTTTCTTTTACCTGAGGTAAGTCAATTTTATTGATAATGACAATCTGAGGCTTCCGAGCCAACCGAGAATCGAAGAGGCTGAGTTCGTTATTCACTTTTATCATATTGTCCAGAGGAGAATCCGCCGTGCCGTCGATAAGGTGAATCAATACTCGGGTGCGCATACTGTGGCGCAGGAAATCATGCCCCAGCCCGCGTCCTAAATGAGCACCATCGATTAACCCCGGGATTTCGGCTAAAACAAAGGTTCCGTATTCTACTTCAACGATACCTACCACCGGCTCCTTGGTAGTGAAAGGGTAATCAGCTACCTGCGGTTTAGCAGCAGTAGCAAGTGCCAGTAATGATGACTTCCCAACATTCGGATAGCCGATAATACCGACATCGGCGATTAACTTCATTTCCAGCAAGATAATCTTTTCTTCCCCGTTATCACCGGCTTGTGCCAAGCGGGGGGTCTGGTTAGTAGACGATGCAAAGTGGATATTTCCCCAACCACCTCTGCCACCCCGAGCTACTGCGATCTGCTCTCCATCCTTTCCCAAATCGCCTAGCAGCATATCTGAATCATCCTTGTTCTTTTCATAAACCACAGTTCCTTCCGGAACCTTCAGGATAAGGGCATCTCCATTTTTACCGTGTTTCTTTTGAGCCTGACCATTCCCACCATCTACCGACCGATACAAACCCTTTTTCTTGAAACCCCACAGATTCATCACTGAAGGGTCAGCTTGTAATATAACATCTCCACCTTTACCCCCATCCCCACCATCAGGACCACCAAAAGGTACAAACTTCTCCCTACGGAAGGTAATTGCACCGTTACCACCCTTACCAGCTTTAACACAAACTTCAACGATATCGAACATTTAATGTTATGGTACACCAAATCATTCTCTTTTTCTATATTGGAGAAGGGAGAAGTAGTAATAATATAGGGGAGGGCGTGTGTAACAGGCGTTGAATTGCGGCAGAGGATATTATTTTGGGAGTTTCTTGGAATCGACCGGGGGAAAAGTTATAGAAAACCGCAGGGAGTTATCGAAAAAAAGAGAGTGAATTTAAAGATTTGCGGAAAGTTACCGTTAATTGCGAGCGCGGGTGGAATGAATTCTCTGTTGGATATTGAAGATCTGTCGTTTCAGTAACGGGTCATTGTTGATAGCATCGGATATCTTCCCAAATGCATAACTGACGGTGGAAGAGCTCCGGTCACCGAATTCCTTACCGATTTCCGATAGAGAGCAATCGGTTTCCTGCCGTATCAGATACATGCACAGGTGGCGAGCAAAAACTGTGGCCTCATCCCGTCTTTTGCCTCTAAGGTCGGAGAGGGTCAACTGGAAAGTGCCGGCGACTGCTTCGGTGACGAGGTTTGGGGTGACGATTGCTAGCTGGGGTTCCTTGCCGACGATATCTTCCAAGGCACGCGCGGCGATTTCAGGGGTTACCATCGTTCTCAGAAGCTTTGAGTAAGCGACGACCCGGTTTAGGGAACCTTCCAATGCCCGTATATTTTCTTTAATTTGGAGAGCAATGAACTCCAGGACATCAGGGTTGATATCGACACCGTCCCGCTCGGCTTTAAGTTGAAGGATGCCAAGGCGGGTTTCAAAATCCGGCGATTGAAGGTCGGCTACCAGCCCCCACTCAAGACGGGAGCGCAACCTTTCTTTAAGCATAGGGATAGATTTCGGTGACTGGTCGCTGGCAAGAACAATCTGTCGGTTGTTGCTGTGGAGCTCATTGAAGGTGTAGAAAAAGTTCTCCTCGGTTTGTTCTTTGCCAGCGAAGAATTGCACATCGTCTACCATCAGAATATCGACAGTGCGAAACTTCTTACGAAATTCATCGGTAGTTTTTTCGCGGATGGCGGTGACCAGCTCGTTGGTGTACTGCTCGGCGCTGACGTAGAGGACTGCCAGATGGTTGGCGACAGCCCTGTTACCGATGGCGTGGAGTAGGTGAGTTTTGCCGAGGCCTGCTCCGCCGTAGAGGAATAAGGGATTGAAAGCCAGCCCCGGGTTTTCTACTATCTTAGCAGCGGCGGCATAGGCGAGGTTATTGGAATTGCCCACCACGAAAGTATCGAAAGTATATCTGGGATTGAACAGTGGCAGGTTAGTCCGCCCAGGTAGAGTTTTTTCGGTGTTGTTGGCGACGCTAAATTCAACCTTAACGGGTTCCCGGAGGACATCGGTAAGCACCTTCTCGATGAGAGAGTGCTGATTTCTCCCTAGATACTCGGCTATAAAAGTGTTAGGTACGCCAACGACAAATTTTCCATCCTGATAATTTTGACCGCAGGTCTTGTTCAGCCAGGTGTGAAAATTTGCCTTACTGACCTCGAGTTGTAATTGTCCTAAAGCGGCTTCCCAGATTTCCGGGGCCGAACGAATTATCATAGCTATTCCTAATCCAAACTACAGGCTCGGAGTAAGCACAACTATACCCCCTTACGCCTTCTGCAGGTTGGTGAAAAATATCCCGGGTCCGATGATGACAAGTAACGATTACCAGAATAATATGTCCGACAGCAAGATAGCAAGGGTCTTGTTGTCAACTGCTGGCGGTTGCCGAGATTTAATTGCCCCGTTATTCTCACTCAAAGGGTACGTCAAGCTTTCTCTTTCTCTGTTTTTCTCGCTTACAGAGTGGATTATCAAGGGTTAGAGAAAAGTCGAATTCGGGTCAGAATTTTCCTGTCTTTCACGTGCGAACGGAGAACAATAAATTCGCTTTGGTTTATATATTCTTGTGGTCGAATCAAGCATCCCTGGTGTTGACACAATGCCCTATCCCTTTGTCCCTTCCCGTCGGGAAGAGAAAGATGTTTAGAGGGGTTGTACCCCTCTAAACCGAGCCCTGCTTTCTCAATTGTAGAGGGAGGTTTGTGGCTGGGGTGTTTAGGTGCTAAAATGCGTTAGTCGGGAGAGAAAGCGATGAAAATTGTCTTTATGGGTACTCCGGAATTTGCTGTTCGACCACTAGAAAGCCTTGCCGGTAACGGGTATGAGGTAGCGGCAGTTTATACGCAACCCGATAAGGCGGTGGGGAGAGGTCGTGTGCTGGAAGAGTCGCCGGTGAAAAAGATGGCACTGCAGTTGGGCCTTCCGATTTTACAACCGACCAATCTGAAATCGCCGGAGGTGCAAGCACAGCTGGCGGAATTAAAGCCGGATGCTATTGTGGTTGCTGCCTTCGGGCAGATTCTACCCCCAGCTGTCCTGGTAATCCCACCCTACGGGTGCATCAATATTCATCCTTCTTTACTGCCGCGGTTCCGCGGCACGGCACCGGTGCCGGCGGCGATATTGAGCGGCGACAAATTTACCGGCGTCAGTATCATGTTGCTGGACAAAGGGGTTGATACTGGTCCGGTGTTGGCGAGGACTCAGGTCCCGATTTTGCCGGAAGATACCGCCGGTTCGTTGATGGAAAAATTAGCGCGCATCGGCGCTCAGCTATTGCTGGATGTCCTGCCGCGGTGGTACAGGAAAGAATTGAAACCGCAACCACAGGGTGATGCCGTCGCTACATACACGAAAATGTTGACTAAAGAAGTCGGGGAAATCGATTGGCATTTGACGGCGGTGGAAATCTGGAGGCGAGTTCGCGCTTATCAACCTTGGCCAGGGTGCTGCGCCAGATGGCAGGGTAAGCAGTTGAAAATACTGGAAGCAGTACCGATGGCCGGTGAAGGAGTTACAGAACCGGGTCGGGTAGTAACGGTTGCAAAAGGACCAACGGTATTTGGGATTGGTACCGGAGATGGGGTTTTAGGGATTGTGAAGGTGCAGTTGGAAGGTAAGAAAGTAATGACTTCCGGGGAGTTTTTGAGGGGGCAGAGGAATTTTGTGGGGGCGGTGCTGCATTAAATAACAAGGGGGGAAAATTGGCTTTACCTGAAGATTTGAGCAAATTTGATGCTTTGAAGGAAGTGATTGCCCGTTTACGTGGACCGGAGGGCTGTCCCTGGGATTGTAAACAAACACACGCCTCTCTACGGGAGACTTTCCTGCAGGAGTGCTATGAAGTGTTGGAAAGTCTCGATGAGGGCGATGCCAAAAAACTACAAGAAGAACTGGGCGACCTACTCCTGCACATTGTTTTGCAGGCGCAGATTGCCGAAGAAGCCGGCGAGTTTAAGATTGAGGATGTGATAAAGGAAATCAATGAGAAACTGATTTACCGACATCCGCATGTTTTCGGGGAAAAGAAGGTAGCAGATGTTGCGGAAATCGTCCACAACTGGCAAACGTTGAAACAGGAAGAAAAACACAAGAAGGGTAATTACGAATCCCTGCTTGCCAGCGTGCCGAAGAATCTGCCTGCCCTGAGTTACAGTCAGGAAATTCAGCATCGTGTGGCGCAGGTCGGTTTCGATTGGGAAGATGACCAGGGTGTGGTTGAAAAGCTGATGGAAGAAGTGGCGGAATTTCAACAAGCCGCAAACAAGAAAGAAAAGACCCAGGAATTCGGTGACCTTTTGTTCACCTTGGTGAATATTGCACGGCGGCAAGGATTGGATGTAGAAATCGCTTTAAGAGAAGCCAATCAAAAATTTTACCATCGGTTCACATATATGGAAGAGGTCTGTAAAAAGCGCGGTATAAAGCTGGGCAACCTCTCTTTCGCCGAGCAAAACAATCTCTGGGACGAAGCGAAGGAAAAAGCGGAAAAGTAGTAAATGAAAGCGGTTGCATGCGATTTGGGAAACACTCTCATATCAAGCGGTCTTCCTCCCGTTGGTTTGGATAGACCTCACCAATCACTTTGCCCCCAAGCACGGTAGCAAATACCTGGAGCAGACCCGCTCCACTTCCGGAAGAGGATAGTCCCCGATGGCCTGTCTCCCAGTAAGATGGGTTCGAAAACATTGCCACGAACGTCTCCACATCTTTTCTTGTATAGGGAACCGGCGGGATATTTATCTGGTATCTGGCCCACTCAGGGCCGTTGGTATATTCAAGTACATCGTCCACATCACTCAACCTGAAAGGTCTGAGTAAGAGTCGTTTCGTCTTTAGTTCAACCGTATTATAAAATATTCCCGAAATTTCATTGAAAGCTAGCTGTGGCACGAGTATAATTGAGTGTAAGAGTTGGAAGCCTTAGGGGTTTAGGTAGATGGTCGGGGCGAGAGGACTTGAACCTCCGGCCTCAGCGTCCCGAACGCTGCGCGCTACCAAACTGCGCTACGCCCCGCAAAAGTTAATTATAGGCTGAACTGCTCCCAATAAGCAAGGAAAACGGATGAAATACTGTGTGCTGATTATGGATGGCTCTGCCGGCTTGCCGATACCGGAGTGTGGTGGCAAGACCTCGCTGGAACTGGCTCGCACCCCGAACCTCGATGCGATGGCGTCGGCGGGTTCAGCGGGGCTGTCGTATAACGTCCCGCCCGGTATGGACCCGGACAGCGCGGTCGCTTGTATGGCGATTTTCGGTTATGACCCGAAGGTTTATTACACCGGCCGGGCGCCCATCGAGGCAAAGAGTTTGGGCATCAATTTTGTGCAGGGTGAAGTCCTTTTCCGCTGTAATCCAGTGACAATTCAAGACGGCAAAATGGTCAGTCACAGCGCCGGGTCTATCAGCACTGAAGAAGACCAGCAATTGATGGTGGCTCTGAATGAGAAGCTGGGGAATGACAAAATTCACTTTTATCCCGGTGTCGCCTACCGCAATATTTTGAAGTTGAAAGGGGCTGAAGATACTGTACAGGCAGTCTGTGCCCCGCCCCATGATATTCCCGGGAAACCAGCGGCGGAGTTTCTCCCACATGGTAAAGGGAGTAGTTTACTCCTGGAATTGATGAAAAGTTCCGAGGAGGTGTTCAAGGACCATCCGGTAAATGCAAAGCGCCTTGCCGGTGGTAAATTACCGGCAACCGGTATCTGGCTTTTCTGGGGTAGCGGGCGAGCGCCTGCTTTACCGTCCTTCAAAGAAGTTTATGGTCTGAAAGCGGCAATTACCTCGGGCGTCGACCTGCTCCGCGGTTTGGGCAAAATGACCGGGATGTCGATTCTGGGAATTCCCGGTGTAACCGATGGACCGGATAATAATTATGCGGGACAGGCTAAGGGTGCTCTTGAAGCTCTGAAAGATTATGATATAGTAATAATACATATAGAGGCTCCCGATGAGGCAGGGCACGCCGGTTTGATAGAGAAAAAAATCGAAGCTATCGAGAGGATAGATGCGGAAGTCGTCAGCCGACTGCAAAATTCTTATCAAGGTGAAATGAGGGTGTTGACGATGTCCGACCATCCTACTCCGGTAAAAGTGCGTACTCACACCAGCGACCCGGTGCCGTTTTTACTCTGGGGAGCAGGGATTAGCGCCAATGGCGGCAAGAGATTTACCGAATTGGAAGCAAAGAAAACGGGATTGGTCGTAAATCCTGGACACAATACAATAAACAAATTAATCAGGGAATAAGCAGATGGCACTAATTGTGCAAAAATACGGTGGTTCGTCAGTCGCTACAGCCGAAAGAATTAAGGCGGTGGCTCAACGGGTAGCCAGGGTTCATGACAGAGGCGACCAGATAGTGGTCGTTGTTTCTGCAATGGGTGACACCACCGACGACCTTATCAAGCTGGCAGGGCAAATCACCAAACAGCCGCATCCGAGAGAGATGGATATCCTACTTTCCACTGGGGAGCTTGTTACCAGCACCTTGCTGGCATTGGCTCTCGGGGATACGGGTTATAAGGCAATCAGTCTCAGTGGTGCTCAGGCAGGCATCAAGACAAACGGCGACTATCGCAAGGCGAGAATCGTAAAGGTTGAAACAAAGCGTATTCTGGAAGAACTGGAAGAAGGGCAGATTGTTATTGTCGCTGGCTTTCAGGGTATTACCGACGATATGGATGTAACCACTCTCGGCAGAGGTGGTTCAGATACTTCGGCAGTAGCTCTGGCGGCGGCTCTGAGCGCTAAAGTTTGCGAGCGCTTGACCGATACGGACGGAATCTATTCTGCCGACCCGCGGATTGTGCCTGAAGCAAAGCGCCTCGAGGAAATCGGGTATGAGGAAATGCTGGAACTGGCGACCTATGGTAATAAAGTGATGCAACCGCGTGCCATCGAGCTTGCCGAGCTCTACAATATTCCCATTCGCGTTGCCTCGAGTTTTAACGATAATCCAGGCACTCTGATTCATGGAGGGGTTTCAATGGAAGTCAGAAATAAAGTAAGAAATGTCGCTTATGATATGGATGTGGCGAAGATAACCGTCGTGGGAATTCCGGACAAGCCTGGTATCGCCGCCTCGATATTCGTGCCTTTGGCAAAGGCAGGTATCAGCATCGATACAATTGTGCAAAATGCCAGTATTAACAAAATCACCGACCTGACCTTTACCGTGACCAAAGACCAGATGAACGATGTAATGAAAGTAATGAAACCAATCGCTAAGAAAATTGGCGCAAGAGAAATCGTCGGCGATGCTAATCTGGGGAAGGTCAGTATTATCGGTACCGGTATGCAGAATACACCCGGTTTTGCGGCGAAGATGTTCGCCACTCTCAGTGAGAATGGCATCAATATTGAACTGATTTCTACTTCGGAAATCAGAATCACCTGTATTATCGAGGAGAGTAAGGTTAAAGAAGCGGTGCGCGCTTTACACCATGCATTTGAAGTAGAAGTGTAAAGAATTATAATTGGTTGCTCCTGCCCTATTGACTTTTGAGTAGTTTTTCCCTAAAGTACGTTAGCGACTTTGCTGTCTTGAGGTGAGATAGAATGACCTATCAAGAAGAAGAACAATCCAGATTGAGGCGACAGTCCAGTAAAGAAGCCATAACCCTGGCGATGCAGGGAAAGTGGCGGGAAGCGATTACCGTCAATAAAACTTTGATAGAAGCGTTCCCTACCGATGTCGAGGCTTATAACCGTATGGGCAGGGCTCATATGGAATTGGGTGAGTATGCCGATGCAGAAGCTGCTTATCGCAAGACTCTGGGAATCGATTCTTACAATGCGATTGCCCAGAAGAACCTTCAGAGGCTCGTTGTTCTCAAGAAGGCTTCGAAGAAAACTAAAGCCGCAGTTGCCGTCGACACTCACAAACTGGAGCCGCGGCAATTCATCGAGGAAATCGGTAAAGCCGGGGTGGTGCTGTTGAATAATCTGGCACTCCCTGCAATTATAGCCAAGGTGGTTGCCGGGGATGCGGTGTCTCTGAAAATCAAGGGGAACAATTTGCTGGTAGAGAACAGTCTGGGAGAATACCTCGGGCAGGTGGAATTACGGCATAGCCAGCGCTTGATTAGGCTGATGCGTGGCGGTAACCGGTATAGCGGGGCGATTATCAGTTCGACAGAGAAATCCATCACGGTCATTATCCGTGAGGTTTATCAGGATCCCAGTCAAGCAGGACAATTATCATTCCCGACGAGAGGTATCGAGGGCGTTCGTCCCGATATTACCGACCGTGTCATCAGACGCGAGTTGGAACAGGAAGAGGCTCTACTTGGGGAGTCAGGGTATACCGTGGTCGGCGGTGAAGAATCCGAGGTTCTGGAAGAAGAACCTATCAAAGATGATTTTGAGGAAGATTCGGAGTCTTAAGATAAATGGTTACTGAAAAGATTAAGCTAGTCACGATAGAAGAGGAAATGAGGAGCTCATACCTCGACTATGCGATGAGTGTTATCGTAGCGCGTGCCTTACCCGATGTGCGGGACGGTCTGAAGCCGGTTCACAGGCGCATCCTTTATGCGATGTCAGAAATGGGGTTGGTACACAACAGCCCGTTCAAAAAGAGCGTCCGTATCGTCGGTGAAGTTTTGGGTAAATTCCATCCTCACGGCGATGCCCCTGTCTATGATGCCATGGTGCGTATGGCTCAAGACTTTTCGATGAGATATATGCTGGTAGACGGGCAGGGTAACTTCGGAAGTATTGATGATGACCCTCCTGCCGCCATGCGTTATACGGAAGCGCGTCTGACCGAGATTGCGGAACAGATGCTGATGGATATCGACAAAGACACCGTCGATTTCATGCCTAATTTCGACGATAGCCTGAAAGAGCCGAAGGTCCTACCGGCTCGATTACCCAATCTGCTGATAAATGGTAGTTCCGGCATCGCGGTAGGTATGGCAACCAATATTCCGCCGCATAATCTTACCGAGGTATGCGACGGTATTGATTATTTGATAAATAATCCCAACGCTACTATCGAAGACCTCACACAGATTATCAAAGGGCCTGACTTCCCTACCGGCGGCGTCATTCTGGGCGAAGAGGGTATTCAGAGTGCCTATGCTACCGGACGGGGTAGAATGATTGTCCGTGCTAAGGCATACATCAGCGATGCTCACGACGGAACCCGCCGTCAGATTATTGTCAATGAGTTGCCGTATCAGGTGAACAAGGCGGCACTGATTGAGAAGATTGCCGAATTGGTAAGCGATAAAAAGATTACCGGCATCGGGGACCTGCGTGACGAGTCAGACCGACAAGGCATGCGGATAGTCATTGAATTGAAGAGAGAAGCCCAGGCGGAACTGGTGCTGAATAACCTGTATAAATATACATCGATGCAGACGACCTTTGCCGCTAACATGCTGGTGTTGGTCGATGGGCAGCCTCGTGTTATCAGTATCAGGGAAGCATTGCAGCATTATATCAATTTCCGGCGCGAGGTTATCAATCGGCGTTCCCGTTTCGATTTGAAAAATGCTAAGGCTCGTGCACATATTCTCGAAGGATTGAGAATTGCGCTCGATAATATCGATAAAGTGATTGCTATCATCCGCAAGTCCGAGACTACGGATATTGCCCGTCAGAACTTGATGAGTAATTTCAGCTTGAGCCGTCTTCAGGCGGATGCCATACTGGAAATGCCTTTACGCCGTCTGGCAGGTCTGGAACGGAAGAAAATCCTCGACGAACTGGCGGAGATCTTGAAGAATATCTCTTATCTTGAAGACTTACTGGCTAATCCTTCCCGCGTGCTCGCCTTAATTAAGCAGGAAACCATTGAGTTGAAAGAGAAATTCGGAGATGAGCGCCGCACCGAGATTAACAAAGAAGGGATAAAGGAATTCCGTGAGGAAGACCTGATTCCTCACCAGGAAATGGCGGTAATTCTCAGCAACCGGGGTTTTATCAAGAGAGTACCTTCCCATGTTTATAAGGCACAACATCGCGGTGGCAAGGGTATTATCGGCATGGTGACCAGAGAAGAAGACGCAGTGCGACTGCTTGCTATTGCCGATACTCATGATTATCTGCTCCTATGTACCACGAGGGGTAGAATTTTCTGTCTTAAATGTTATGAAGTACCGCCGGATGTCTCGCGTGTTGCCAAGGGACTGGCGGTAGTCAATCTCTTCTCAATACCGCCGGAAGAAAAAGTGTCGGATATGGTAGTCATTACCAATTTTGACCCGAATCTGTATTTATTGATGGGTACCCGTGGCGGGGAAATCAAGAAAACGTCGCTGGACCATTTTACAGCCGTCCGCAGTAGCGGGCTTATCGGAATGGATGTGGAAAAGGACGATGAACTGACGTCAGCACGGATTGCTACCGAAAAGGATGACGTTGTCATGGTGACTCAACAAGGGCAGTCCATCCGGTTTGCGGTTGAAAGTATCCGTACCAGTCAACGCACCAGTGGTGGCGTACGGGGTATCCGTTTGAACGAGGGCGATAATGTAGTGGGCATGGGTATTGCTACCCCCGGTTCTTACGTTCTGGTGGTTTCTACTGAGGGCTATGGTAAATTGACTCAAATCGACCGCTATCCTAAACAGCATCGTTCCGGTAGCGGCGTCAGGACAATCAAACTGGTGGAAAAGACCGGAGATTTGGCAGATGCCAGAATTGTCGCCCCGTCTCAACAGGTGATGATTATTTCTGCTAACGGAATTGTCACCCGCGTACCGGTGAAAGAAATCAGCATTCTGGAGAGAAGCACTCAGGGCGTGCGCTTGATGCGAATGGAAGAAGGCGACCATGTGGTTGCCGTGGCTCATATGGAAGCTGAATAGTTATAGGTAGAGAAGCGAGCAGATTAAGAGCACGCACTCTCCCATTTCTCTAATCCGCAGGCATTACAGGAGCCTTCTCGGCAGTCCGGAGTCGCTTCAGCTTTCAGTGCTTTTTCGAATTCCGACTTGAGATATTCGGTGGTAACACCCACATCGATGTGTGCCCATGGTAGCAGTTCATCCAGAGCGCGTTCTCTCTGAGCGTAAAACTTTATGTCCAAACCGGCTTCTGCGAAGGCTTTTTGCCACAGTTCGTATTTGAAATTCTCTTCCCAGGCATCAAAGAAAGCGCCCATCTGCCAGGCGAGGTAAATAACCTTACTTAAACGACGGTCACCACGGGACAGTGCCGCTTCCAGCAGACTGACTTTCGGATTGCCCCAGGATAGTCTGACGCCTTTGTGTTGTAAGCCTGAAAGCAGGATTTCGTGTTTAGCGGTAAGCTCCTCCTCGCTATTCTGTGCAACCCACTGAAAAGGCGTGTGTGCTTTAGGCGCAAAGGTAGAAGCATTGATTCTGATTTGCGGGGTCTTGCCGGTGTTCTTTTTACATAGAGTGCGGATTTTGTCCACCAATTCCACAATTGCCCGGATGTCATCGAGCGATTCGGTGGGTAAACCGACCATAAAGTACAACTTGACGCTCAACCAGCCTTTTTCAAAGACTTCCGCAAAGGTCTCTAAAATTTCCTGTTCGGAGAGGTTTTTATTGATAACGTTTCGCATTCTTTCACTGCCGGCTTCCGGAGCAAAGGTCAAGCCCATCTTTTTACGCGGAGATAATGCCTCCATCAGGTCCAGCGAGAAACTATTGATATGCAAGCTGGGCAAAGAGAGCGCTAGATTTTCGAACCGGCGGGATAAGTTGTTTACTAACTGGTCGATGCCAGGGTAATCTCCGGAACTCAGCGAAACCAGCGAAACCTCGTCGTATCCGCAGTTATTCAAAATGTCCTCGACTGCCTTTTCGATCTCAGTTTGGGGACGTTCACGTCGAGGACGGTAAATGATACCTGCCTGACAGAAGCGACAGCCGCGTGTGCAACCGCGTTGAATTTCAATGGCGCCACGGTCATGAATGATTTCGATATAAGGGACGATTGGTTTGGTGATCGGTGGAGTTAACTGCTTGACGAATCTTTTCCGAATGGTCAGGCTTGCCTCCGGCACAGTCGGAGTAAGGCTTTTGAGGCGTCCGTCGGCGTGATATTCCGCTTTGTACAGACTAGGGGCATAAATACCGTTAATGGTCGCCATCCTCCACAGAAGTTGCTCACGGGATAGCCCCGATTTTTTTGCCGCGCGAAATGTTTCTAATAATTCCTGTAACACTTCTTCCCCGTCCCCGATGACAAATAAGTCGAAGAAGTCTGCCATCGGCTCCGGATTGAGAACACAGGTGCCGCCGGCAATGATTAAGGGGTGAGTTCCGTTTCTTTCCGAGGAGAGGACGGGTATACGGGAAAGGGCGAGCATCTCCAGCACGTTGGTATAGGTCATTTCGTGCCCCAGGGAAAAGCCGATGATATTGAATTCTTTTAACGGATGTTTGGTCTCAAGGCTGAATAGAGGGATATCGTGGGCTTTCATCTCTTTAATCATGTCCACCCACGGAGTGAAGACTCTCTCGGCAAGGACATCCGTCTGAGAATTGAGTAGGTTGTAAAGTATGGGGATTGCCATATTGGACATGCCAATCTCGTAGATATCAGGATAGGAGAGAGCGATTCTGATAGGTGTGCTATCCCAATCTTTGATAATGCTATTCCATTCCCCGCCCGTATAGCGGGCAGGTTTTTGAACTTTATGGAGTAAACTGTTCAGGTCGGTCAATGTACCTCCTCGGGTTTGTCCAGTTCCGATAAATCGAATTTCATACCGTCTCTGGCGGCAATGACCCTGATGCCGGTTTTCCGTGTGAGTTGTTCGGCGATTAACCAGGGCTTTGCCTGCCAGACCTTCATGCCGAAATGGGTGAGAATCGCTGCTTTAGGCTTGATTTCATTAACGAGGCGTTCGACGTCAGGTACAGAAAGATGGTCGATAAGTACGTTAGGTGGTACTGATACAGTGCGCGGCTCCAGAAAAGTCATGTTCATTATCAGTAAATCACCGTGGTAATGGTCGGCGAGTCCTTCGAAATACCGAGTGTCCGTGATATAGGCGATTGTGTGTTTTTCCGTCTTAAAGACCACACCGTAGTTTTCCACCCCGTGGATATGACGAACCGGAGTGGAGAGAGAGACGTTATCGATTGTGTAGGTTTTACCTGCCTCCAGTATTTCCAGACTCTCCAGACTATTTTTGAGGTAATCGAAAATGACTGGTTCTGTTTCTATGGCATCTCTAGGAGCGAAAAGCCTGCCGTGCTTATTGAACCCGCCCCGTGTCATTGCTTCGGTCATAATATTGACGTCCGCCGAGTGGTCGAGGTGACGGTGGGAAACAATGATGGCACTGAGTTTTTCGGGGTTAAATTTGCGCTTGGTGGCTTGTACGATGCATCCGGGGCCGGGGTCCATCAGTATTTCTGTGCCGTTCAAGCTGAACCAGATACCCCCTGAGGCAAGTAACTGGCTGATTATCATAAAACGTGCACCACCGGTGCCCAGAAAAGTGATAGTTTCGTTTGAAAGGGTTTTTATTTCCACGCTGATTCTACTATAAGGTATGGCTCTTTATTTTTCAATGTTTTTGACTTGTCGGCAGATGGCGACTAAAATATTGACTGGAATTACTTATTTTGGAGAAAAAGATGGAACATCTCTATGCACCTTGGCGGATTGAATATATACGGAGGGAAAAGCCGAAGGGTTGCATCTTCTGTGATAAACCAAAAGAAGACCAAGATAAGCGCAATCGCATACTTTATCGCGGAAAATGGAATTTTGTGATGATGAATAATTATCCCTATAACCCCGGTCATTTGATGGTAATTCCTTACCGTCACGTGTCGGGACTGGAGGAGTTATCGAAGAAGGAACTTTACGAGCACGCCGAGATAGTGACTCAATGCGTCGTGATTCTGAAGAAGACTTTCAAACCAGCGGGTTTTAATCTGGGGACTAATATGGGTAGTGTTGCCGGCGCTGGCATTGCCGACCATGTTCATTCTCATATCGTACCGCGCTGGAATGGTGATACCAATTTTATGCCGGTAGTCGGTTGTACGCGGGTCCTCCCTGAGGCGTTGGAAGAGACCTATCGGAAGTTAAAGGATGCTTTCGGGTCGGAGTGATTTGGTACCCCCAATGGGATTCGAACCCATGTTGGCAGCGTGAAAGGCTGTTGTCCTAGGCCTCTAGACGATGGGGGCGCACTTATACGAGTATATCAGATGCGGATTTTCCCGACAATGTTAAGGAGGGAGATGATTGAGTTCTAATTTGGTCAAGAGGACGATTCTCTCTAACCTGTAATTACACTATGCCCCATCCCTGCGTCCCCGCCCTGATGTGTTACAATATTTTCTATGGCTGTTAATCCCGAAAATCAGGAGAAACTTCCTCCTGTAGTTAAGAAGAGCTGGTTCAGACGGAATCTCGTGTCGGTTCTGATGTTTGTATTGATAGTCGGTGTTACCATTGCTCTCTTTCTATTAAGAAGTGAGATTGTTAAACTCGGTAATTACGGCTATCTCGGAGCGTTTCTCGTCAGCGTTTTGACAAATGCCTCGATTCTCCTGCCGATGCCCAGCCTATTGTTAATATTTCCTCTCGGTGCTACTTTCAATCCGTTATATATCGGGCTGGCAATGGGACTAGGCGGTGCGATTGGCGAGATGACTGCCTATGTAGCGGGTTATAGCGGGCGCGGTATTTGGAAGGATAACCCTAATTATCTAAAAGCAGAAGCGTGGTTGAAAAAATGGGGCATGCTCGTGGTTTTCTTTTTCACGGTTACTCCGATGCCGCTGGATTTAATGGGTCTCGCTGCGGGTAATCTGCGTTTCCCTGCCTGGAAATTCTTCCTGCCATGCTGGCCCGGTAAGACTATTAAATACATTGTGCTGGCTTTTGTCGGATATTGGGGCTGGGCAGCTTTTCTTAACAGCAGTGATTTCAGGATGACATTATTGGTGACGGCAATCGCAGTTGTAGCTACAATTGTTCTGGTAGTACTGGCACTTTTACTGGAGAATGGGAGCTGGAAAAGACTGCAGAAAAGATAAATCAAAGCTGACGGTGCAGAATCCATTTTTTGAATTCCGGATGTTTGAGGTTAGTCCCGCGGTCATAGTAGATTTCAAACAATTCGCCCTCTGAGGTTTTTACCAGATAGTAATTGCGGTGACGGCGTTGCCACCATCTGTTCCTATGCCCCAATGCCATCGGGCCGAAGCTGTGGTCTTGCCATTCCTGAACTATTTCCGAAATAAGGTATTCATGGTCGGCGAGTTTGAATGCGGTAGGAACTTTAACATCCCCGCCGGCAGTAACCTGAATCTCCTGACCGAAGAATTTCGGAGGCATAGTACCCTCCGTTTTACGGATAAACCGGCAGTGACTGCAAGCCGGCAGTCTCAGGGATGCCGAGCATCAGGTTCATATTCTGAATTGCCTGTCCGGCAGCACCCTTCACCAGATTATCGATACAGCTGATAACGATAATCTTCCCGCTCTGAGGTGAAATGGTGGGGTAAATGATGCAGAAGTTGCTCCCCCAGGTTTGTTTGGTGTGCGGCGGTTCGTTAGCAATCCGGATGAAAGGTTTATCTTTATAGAAATCGGAATATAATTGCCTCAGTTCTTCGACTCCCTTTTTGCCACCGGCGAGTTTACCTGATAACGGCGTGGCATAACAGGTGCTCAGAATGCCACGCGTCATCGGGATCAGGTGCGGAGTGAAAGTAATGAGGCATTTCTGTTTTGGACTGAGGAGGTTCAATTCCTGTGTGATTTCGGGTAGGTGACGGTGTCCTTCGAGGGCATAAGCGGAAACATCCTCATTAACCTCCGAAAAATGGGTACTGAGGGTTAAAGTCCGTCCTGCCCCGGAAATACCGGATT
Organism: uncultured Dehalococcoidia bacterium; assembly: GCA_903916765.1. Taxonomy (GTDB): domain Bacteria; phylum Chloroflexota; class Dehalococcoidia; order Dehalococcoidales; family Fen-1064; genus Fen-1064. The sequence goes on from CAIWXV010000078.1 coordinate 22,506, forward strand.
TGCTATCGATAATAATGTCGGGTTCAACCAACCCTGCTTTGACTGACGGAGCCATTGCCAGAATTGCCCCTGTGGGATAACAGCCGGGGTTAGCGACCAGGCGTGCTGAAGCAATTTTAGATTGATGTAATTCGGGTAAACCGAAAACCGCCTCTTTGAGCAGTTCCGGCGCCGGATGTGTAAAGCCGTACCAGTTCGGATAATCCTGCGGATTATTCAGGCGGAAATCGGCACTGCAATCAATGACTTTGATGCTTTTTTTGATGAGGGGGACACATTCTTTAGCACTTTCTTTATGAGGTAATGCCGAGAAAACTAACTCGACGTCTCCCAGTTCTTCCTCAATCGTCAGGTCGAATACCGACAGCTGCGGGAAGACTTTGCTCAACTTCTGCCTGGCGGCACTTCGTCCTGTAACAGATGACAGTTCTACATTGGGGTGCTGGTAGATTAAACGTGCCAGTTCAACTCCGACATAGCCGGTGACATTGATGATACCCACTTTGGTTTTTTTCATTTTCCTACCCTCATTGTTATCAGGGTTCTAACGCTTTAGGATACCACAGGCTGTATTTGACTATCAAACGCAACTATTATTTCACAGCGACCCACCCCTTTCTACCTTGACACAACCAGATTTACTTCTAAGATACTATCAGCAACCAAAGATTAACTAAGACAGGTAGATGGATCGTTTGTTGGTGCGCAATGTCGATGATATAATTAGCCAGAGGTTATGCATATTTGACAGACGATTATTTACAGCAGGCTCTGGACTTCATATACGGCTTCATCGATTACGAGAAACAGAGAGACCCAAATGCCAAGACGTCGTGGGATTTGAGGCGTGTCGAAGAAGTATTACACCGTCTGAATAATCCGCATCTCAGGGCGAAGACGGTTCATATTGCCGGAAGCAAGGGTAAGGGCAGTGTAGCAGCGATGATTTCCTCGGTACTGACGACAGCGGGATATGTTACCGGTCTCTATACCTCACCTCATCTGCATTACTATAACGAGCGTATCCGTGTTGATGGCAAGTTAATTTCCGACGAAGAAATTGTCAATCTGGTTGCAAGGCTCAAGCCTGAAGTGGAAGCGGTAAATAAAAAAGCTGCTTACGGCAGGTTAACTACTTTCGAAGTCACGACTGCTCTAGGGTTCGACTATTTTGCGCTGAAGGAGGCGGATTTTCAGGTAGTCGAGGTCGGTTTAGGCGGCAGACTGGATGCTACCAATGTGGTCAAACCGGAAGTTTGTGTCATTACTTCACTCAGTCTGGAGCATACGGATTTGTTGGGCAATACTCTGACTGCCATTGCCACTGAAAAAGCGGGAATTATCAAGCCGAAAAGTATTGTCGTAAGTTTGCCTCAGGTGGAAGAGGCTGATAAAGTAATAGAATCGGTTTGCCGGAAACAGGGGGCAAAATTAATCAAAGTAGGGCGAGATGTTACTTATGAAGTTCTTGATTTCGACGATACACGGCAGTCGCTAATCGTCCACGGCAGGCTGGGGGATTACAAACTGACCATACCGTTACTCGGTGATTACCAGCTAGGAAATGCGGCAACTGCCGTAGCGGCGTTAGAGGTCTTGATTGAAAAGGGCAACGATATACCCCTAAAGAGTATCATAGACGGCATGGCTTCGGTAAAGTGGGAAGGCAGACTTCAAGTTCTGAAGCGTCATCCGCTGGTTATTGTCGATGGCGCTCATAATCAGGACTCGGTGCGAAAATTAAAGCAATCTCTTAGGAAGTATTTCAAATTCGATAAAGCAATCTTGATAATCGGTCTATCATCCGATAAGGATTTACAGGGAATAGTGACGGAGCTAGCGCCGGCTTTCGATAGAGTGTTTGCTACTCGTTCCATTCACCCAAGGGCGATGGCAACGGCTCCCATTGCGGCTGAATTCAAAAAGCACGGAATTGAAGCTGAACAGACCGAAGATGTTTCCGTTGCTTTGAATGGGGCTTTGAAACTTGCCGGAGCAGGAGATATGATTTGCGTGACAGGCTCTTTGTTCGTGGTGGCAGGTGCAATCGAGGTGGCGGAAGGCGGGAAATTGCAATGAAGGCTCTATTACAACGCGTGACAAAAGCCTCCGTAACCGTGAATGATGAAGTAGTCGGGAGAATAGGGCACGGGCTGGTGGTTTTTGTCGGAGTGGCAAACGGCGATAACGAGGAAGATGCTCAGTATCTGTCGCAGAAAATTGTAGAGATGCGCATCTTTACCGACGCCGATGGTAAGTTCAATTTATCTCTGCTGGATACGAGTGGAGAATTGCTGGCAGTGAGCCAATTTACTCTCATGGCAAGCACACGGAAGGGACGCCGTCCCGGCTTTACGGATGCGGCGCCGCCGGAGATAGCGGAGTCGCTTTTTAATCGATTCGTGGAGCTGTTGAAGACCAGCGGACTAAGAGTGGAGACAGGTAGGTTCCAGCAACATATGCAAGTCGAAATACACAACGACGGTCCTGTCACCATTATGATTGACAGCCGTGAACGACTTAACCCACGCTCCTCTTAGCTGTCGGCACCCTTAAAATTCTGCGAATATTTGCAACAACAAGGTATTGCGCTCTCGTTATACCTCTGCTAGAATATAAATAACATGAGATTTCCATGGCAGAAACAACCAGTTCGAATTGAAACCCACCGCAATGTGAATGACGAGTTGAGTCATCAGGGCTACCGGATGACTCCGCAACGGTTGATGATTGTCGAAGCGGTGGAAAACAGCACTAACCACATCGGCGCCGACGAAATTTATTCCGAGGTTGTAGCGAAATATCCTAATGTAAATGTTTCTACTGTGTATCGAACGCTGGAACTTCTCGAGCAACTCGGTTTAGTTACCAAAACAGACCTCGGTGGTGGACGGGTGGTGTATCACCCGGTTGATAAAGGACATCACCATCATCTGGTTTGTAAAGAGTGCGGCGCTACCATCGACCTCGATGAATCGGTTTTATCTTCTCTGAAAGATAGTTTGCTTCGCCAGTACCAGTTTGTCGCCGACCTGAGACATCTGGGTATTCAGGGTGTTTGTGTTAATTGTCGACAACATGCCTCTCAAAAGCCTGCAGAGAGCAAGTAGAGTGGTTAAAGACGAAAGGAATAAGCTCAAAGTATTACTTTCCTACTGGATAGAGCATAATCGGGAACACAGCTCGGAATTCGCAGAGTGGGTAGAGAAAGCTAAAACGATGGGCGAAGAAGAAGTTGCTCGTGATATTCAGCAGGCAATGCAGCATATGGATAAAGCCGGGGCGATATTTTCAAAGTCCCTGAAAAAGCTGGGAGGGAAATAGTTATGTGCCTTTCAAAAGCTTATGTGGAAAAGGAGAACAAGAAGGAATTTTTGATGACCGATGTTGCTTCGGTAGGTGTGGAAGGTAAAAAGCTCACTTTAAAAAATCTCTTTGGTGAGAAAAAGGAGATAATGGCAACAATCCGGGAAATCGATTTCGTCGGTAATAGTTTACGGCTCGAGGTTTCCGGGAAAGGTAGAGAATAAAGAGGGTTAAATTTTTTTGGCTATCTGTTGCAATTAGTTGCAAATGCATCGAGTTGCTTGGATATATCAGAAAGAGAATTCAATGTCGAAGAAATATTTGCTTGTCATCGGAGTAATACTTTTAGGGATGGGCTCTCTCCTTTTGGGGGGCTGTAATAAAGCCAATGAGTCCAGACTGAAAGTCGTGACGACTACTTCCTTAATTCAGCAGATTGTCGAGCGAGTCGGCGGTAAATATGTCACTGTCAGCAATATCATTCCACCAGCGCAATGTCCAGGCCATTTTGATGTTAAACCTGCGGATATTCAGAGACTCGCCGATGCCGATTTGTTTCTGATGCACGGCTGGGAGGGAGAGAAGTTTTCTCAGACTTTAATCGATTCGGTAAATAATACTACGCTCAGCGTGGTTAAAATCAATATCAGCGGTAACTGGATGGCGCCGTCGGTGCAATCCCAGGCGGTAGATGAGGTTGTAAAAATACTTTCCGAGGCTGATGTTGAGCATAGTTCGAATTATCAGCAGGTGGCAGTTGATTATAAAGAAAAAATCTTAGCGGAAGAGACCAATGTAAAAGAGGAACTGGCGGGTGCTAATCTTGCCGGTGTTAATGTGCTTGGGTCTGCAATGCAAGCCGATTTTCTGAAATGGGTCGGTCTCAATGTCATCGGTACTTATGGCGAAGCTGATTCGCTGACGCCGCAGATTGTTAAGGACATTGTTGATAAAGGTAAAGAGTTTAATGTTACGTTGGTTATCGATAACCTGCAGAATGGAGCAGATGTTGGTAAAGGAATTGCCGAAGAACTTGGTGCTAAGAGAATAACAATCTCTAATTTCCCCGGTGGTTTTGCAAATACTGAGACATGGGAAAAAGCTCTCGACTATAATATTTCACTAATTTTGGGTGCCATCAGTGAGTAGATGATAGAATCCTTTGTGATAGAAATAGAAAATGCGGTTGTTTCCTACCGTGAGGATGTTGCTTTACGCGGTGTTTCTCTCAAGGTAAGGGCTGGTGAATTTGTCGGTGTCATTGGGCCTAATGGTGCCGGCAAAACCACTTTGCTCACGATTGTTAACGGTTTGGGTAAATTGGTGAACGGTAGGGTTATAGTATTGGGCAAATCCGTCACCAACGGTGGCCGTCACGAATTGAGAAAACAGGTCGGTTATGTTGCGCAGGTAGATAATATCGACCCGCGTATGCCAATGAGCGTTCGAGAGGTGGTAATGGTCGGTCGTTACGGTGTGCTGGGCTTGTTCAAGCGACCGGGTAAGCACGATTGGGCGATAGTCGATGAGTCGTTGGAATTAGTCGGAATGTCTCATCTGGCAAAGCGTCCCATCGGACATCTTTCGGGCGGAGAACAACAGCGCGTGTCTATTGCCCGCTGTCTGTCACAGGAGCCTAAAATCTTCTTGCTGGATGAACCGACCGCTTCACTGGATTGGAAAGCACAGACGGAAATACTGGAACTGGTAAAGAGTATTCATGATGAACGGCATCTGACAACGCTTTTCGTGACGCATGACCTGGATGCTTTACCGCACACTTGCGACCGTGTGGTATTGATGAAAGAAGGGCTTATTTTCGGTGAAGGCACTCCGGATAAGCTCATTTCTGCAGAAAGTCTTAGTCGTCTCTACAATTTGCCCCAGTCCGTGGTCGAGGAACGCCACCCGCACATTCACAAGAGGAAGTCGTAACATGGATTTATCAATCTTCGGCTACCAATTTATGCAGAATGCCATGCTGGCGGCTTTTCTGGGCGGTATCGCCTGTGCTGTCATCGGTGTTTTTGTCGTGCTTCTGCACATGTCTTTTATCGGTGTGGCGATGTCCCATGCGGCTTTTGCGGGAGCGCTCTTCGGCTTATGGGTCGGTATCAATCCTTTGATTATGGCTTTTGCCTTTAGTCTTGTCGCAGCACTGGTCATCGGGCCCTTGGCTGACCGTGGCGAATTGCATCCTGAGACTTCCCTGGGAGTCATCTTTTCATTAATGTTGGGGTTGGCTTTTCTATTTCTCGGCTTGAATCCGGCAAGCCGTTCTACTGGGCTGGAATTACTCTGGGGTAGTATCCTGACTGTGACGCACAGTGATGTGCTAATTCTGGCAATAGTGGCAGTTGTTGTGGCGGGATTGGTCATTGCCTTTTTCAAGGAAATTCAAGCCACTATTTTCAATCGCAATATTGCTTTGGCGGTGGGGTTACCGGCGACAGTGATTTTTTACGGAGTTTTATTTCTGACCGGTGCTACGGTTACGGCGTCGCTTCGCTCCATCGGCGGATTGCTTATCTTCAGCCTGATTCTCAATCCGGCTGCCGCTGCTTATCAATTGACCTACAATATGAAGCGAATGTTTATTATAGCAGCGGCTTTCGGTGTACTTTCCGGCTGGATTGGATTGCTTTTCTCCTATGTTTTCAATCTCCCCAGTGGAGCTACAATCGTGGTGATGTCTTCCGTGATTTTTCTGCTCTCAGCGATCTTCTCCCCAAAGAGAAAGGTCAAAATATGGCGGAGGAAACCGGTTGAGGATTTAGAGGTGGAGAAATGACCAGGGAATTTTTCAATGAACATGCTGAGCACTGGGATGAGAGGGTGGCGGAAAAAGATGCCTCCAAACTGGAGCAAATGGCAGGGCGGCTGAAGATTAAACACGGGGACAGAATACTTGATGTCGGTACGGGTACGGGTGTGCTTTTATCCTATCTGCTGAAAAAGGTTGGAAACGGTGGAGGAGTAATTGCCTTGGACCACGCTGATAAAATGTTGTCGAAGGCTAAGGCTAAAGATTTTAAAGGACAGATTGACTTTCTCTGTGCCGATGTAATGGCAATTCCCTTTAAAAATGATGTTTTCGATGCTGTTGTTTGTTATTCCAGCCTTCCTCATTTCCCGGACAAAACCGCAGCGATACTAGAGATAAAACGTGTACTGAAAAAAGGCGGTCGGTTTTTTGTTTGTCATACTGTAGGTAGAGAGCATATCAATCAAATTCACCGGCGGATTTCTTCAGTGGAGAATGACTTATTGCCGGATGCAATTGAAATGACAACACTGCTTTCCAAAGCAGTGTTTACTGAGATACAGGTAGAGGATAAAGCAGATAACTATCTAGCAAGTGCCTGCAAGGCGGGGTAGTTTTACCTATTTTGTCTTCCAAATAGTCGGCTCAAATTCCAGACTGATATCCAGCGCTTTTGGCGAGTGAGTCAAAGCCCCAATCGAGATATAATTAACCCCGGTTTTTGCCACAGAACGTACGTTGTCCAGAGTTATACCGCCAGAAGCCTCTGTTTTTACACCGGCGGGTATTTTTTTCACGGCACGGCGCATTTGTGCCGGACTCATATTATCCAGCATGATGATGTCGGCGCCGGCGGAAACGGTCTCAACCACTTCTTTTAAGTTTGTGACTTCCGCCTCGACTTTAAACCCCTTTGGAGTTTTCGATTTTGCTTGGGTAACAATCTGTTTGAGGGTCATCCCTTGAGCGCGTAGAGTCGCCAGATGGTTGTCTTTGATGAGGATGCCGTCACTCAGGTTAAGGCGATGATTTTGACCGCCTCCTATACGTACGGCATACTTCTCCAGTAGTCTCAGACCCGGTGTGGTCTTGCGTGTGTCTAGAATAACGACAGGCAAGTCGCTAATGAGGTCAACATATTGTTTCGTCTGTGTGGCAATGCCGCTGAGCCTTTGCAGAAAATTGAGTGCCAGACGTTCGGCTTTTAGAATACTGCGTGCATTGCCGGTAACGTTAGCGATAACATCTCCCGGTTTTAATTCTGCCCCATCTTTGAGGAGGATTTTGAATTTTATAGCAGGGTCGACTTTGACGAAAATCAATCTAGCGATGTCGATGCCTGCCAGTATGCCGTCGGCTTTAGCTATAAAGGTAGCTTTCGCCTGCAATTTTGCAGGAATGAGGATTTCACTGGTGATATCCCCAGTTCCGACATCTTCGCTGAGGGCGAGGGCGATGATGTTATTAAGTTGATTTTGTGGGATTGAGAGCTTGCCTTTCATCTTCTGTATCCGACAGTTTCTTATTAGTATAGTGCATCTTTCCCGGATTGGCTACACTATTTTATCTCGTTCAATGTCTTCTCTAAATCCGCCGGTAGGGGCGATTCAAACTCCACGTAGTCGCCGCTGGAGGGGAGGTGGAAGCCGAGGCGGTGTGCATGCAAGAATTGTCGGTTCAGGTAGGCAGATTTTGTGCCGTAGGTCCCGTCACCTACTACCGGATAGCCGATTGCCGCCAGGTGGACACGAACCTGATGAGTCCGGCCGGTTTCCGGTGTTATTTCCAGTAAGCTATTGTTCCCGACGTATCTTATGACACGGTAATTGGTGCGAGCCTGTCTGCCCCGACTTTCTCCGGTAACAGACATTTTCTTACGGTCACCGGAATCTCTCCCGATGGGCGCTTCGATAACACCGCGTTCTGGCTTAAGATGTCCTCTCACCAGCGTCAGGTAGACTTTTTTGATGGAGCGTGACTTAAACTGCTCTGATAGGTTAGCCAGGGCGGTGATATTTTTGGCGATTAACATCACTCCAGAAGTATCTTTATCGAGGCGGTGCACAATGCCGGGTCGGGAAGTATCATCTGCATCCGCCAGTTCGGAGAGATGGGAGAGCATGGCATTGACCAGTGTGTGAGTGGGGTGTCCCGGAGCGGGGTGGACTGTCAAACCTGCCGGTTTATCGATTACCAGCAAATCATCGTCTTCATACAAGATTTTGATAGGGATGGCTTCGGGGAGTAATTTGCTCGGAGAGGGAGGGGGTATGTTTATTTCGATTCGGTCGCCGATATCAGATTTGTATTTGGCTTTCTCGATTTTTCCGTTGACGGTAACATAACCGTCATCGATCAACTTTTGAGCCTGTGTGCGTGATAGTCCGGGGCAATTTTCGCTAACGCATCGGTCAAGGCGCACCGCTGGTTTCTCGATGGTAAATTGATAGTGGCGTGAATTTTGTACCATATTTAGGACTCGCTTATCGTTTTTCGTGGAGTATCTGGTACAAGAGGGAGATGATTATCATAATGACCCCAACAGTTAAGGCGGAATCGGCGACATTAAAAGCGGGGAAGAAACCTGGGTCGATGAAGTCGGTAACGCGTCCGAATCTCAGCCTGTCAATCAGGTTCCCGATGGTACCCCCGATAATCAGGGCAAAGGCAATCCTATTCGGGATGTTTGCCAGATACGAATAACGGCGGGAAACGAAGATTCCGATAAACGAAAAAGCGATTAAACCTACTATCGACACGATTTTCAGCAGGAGTACTTGTCCCTGCAACATCCCAAAAGCGACTCCGGTATTTTGCCAATGGATGATTTGTATGAAGCCAATATTACAGATAGTCTGGCCATCGTAAGGAAATGAACGGATCCATATTTTGCTTAGCTGGTCACCCGCAATGATGAGCAGGATGATGAGGATGACTAATAGATTTCGCCAGAGTCGAGTTGATTTACCAGTTTTTTGCATTCTTTGCCTGAAGAGCCTTGCAGTTCATACAGTGACTTGTCTGGGGGAGGATTTCCAAACGTGCGACTTCAATAGGCTTACCGCAGGATTCGCATTGTCCGTAAGTGCCGGTATCAATCTTAATAAGAGCTTTATCGATATCCCCTAACTGTTCTTTGATTCTTTTTTCCATTGCAAGACGTTTCTCCAGTTCGAGACTTTCCGTAGCCTCTTCTTCTCTTTTGCCAAAAGGACTACCCTCGCGCCTTTCCTCTGAAGGACGGCCGTCAGCATTCAGTTGCTCCAACTCGGCAAGCAACCGTTTCTTTTCAACCTCTAAACGGGCACGGACTTTTTTGAAGTCAGCCGCCATCATTTCCTCCTCCAGCCTCGAATCTAAGGTTAGAAACCACCACTCCGGCTATAAGCTTTAATGGATAAGCTATTATACTTAGTAATTCCATGCTTAGCAATAACAAAGAGCAGATAATCGAAGTTCCAATCATAATTTTCAGTCACCGATTATCTGCCTCTAGGATATATTACTTAGATGTTTTCCGCAAGTACCCACCGCGGATATCTAAAATATTTAATCGGGATTAATTGCAGAAGCCACAGTTTAATCTTTAGTGAAGATAATGTGGTGTTGCCATGCCGGAGAATTCTGAGGGAAGTCAGTGCGGAAATGTGCACCCCGACTTTCTTTTCTGATAAGCGCCGCCTCGGTCATTAGTCGTCCTGTTAGAATCATATTACTTAGTTCGTAAGAAGTCCGCTCTGTGAATTGTGGCAGTCTTTTTTGCCATGCCGCCAGAACATCAGCCGCTTCCGTGAGACTTTCTTCGTTTCGGATGATACCTACTTTGTCCCACATCAGCGATTTTAAATGATTCGAACCGTTTGCGGGCACTTTTTTAAGGGTCTTTCTCATACTCAGAGTGTGGTGTTCATCGGAGGTTTGTGTTGGTGTTGCTGAATTATTCCCGCTCTTGGTCCTTCCCAGGATTCTCTTGCTGAAAACCAGAACTTCCAACATTGAATTTGAGGCAAGCCGATTAGCTCCGTGGACGCCAGTGCAGGCAGTTTCTCCGGTAGCAAATAATCCCGGGATATTGGTTTCTCCCCATGTATTTACTTTGACTCCACCCATCATATAATGGGCAGCAGGCGCCACCGGCACTAGCTCTTTGGTGATATCGAGCCCATGGTCGAGACAAAATTGGTAGATGTTCGGAAAGCGAGTGGTGACGATGTTTCGGGGCAGATACGTGACATCGAGGAAGACATTATCAGTGCTCGTTTTCTCCATTTCGTAAAGAATGCTACGCGAGACTACATCACGGGGTGCCAGCTCTTTCTCCGGTGTATAGTCGGGCATAAAGCGATATCCGTTAACGTTGCGTAGAATCCCGCCTTCACCCCGTACTGCCTCCGATATCAGGAAAGGCGGTACTCCGGGCAGGTGCAGTGCCGTAGGATGAAACTGGAAAAATTCCATGTCGGTGATTTCAGCCCCGGCATCGAAAGCAAGAGCGATGCCGTCTCCTGTGGCAATCTCCGAATTGGTGTTGAATTTGTATAATTGACCTGCTCCGCCGGTAGCCAGAATCAACCAACGGCATTCGAATTCTTTTGTAGATCCTGTTCGTAAATCAAGAGTTTTGACTCCCTTGACCCTTCCCTTTTCCTGCAGGATTTCCGTTGCCAGACAGTTTTCCAGAACTCTGATATTAGCAGTGCGGACGTGTTTGCTAAGGGTAACTTCGATATGTTCGCCGGTGGCATCTCCGCCAGCGTGGAGGATACGCGGGACACTGTGAGCCGCTTCCATAGTTAGCGCTATTTTGCCGTTCGTCGTATCGAATGGGACGCCGAGGTGTACCAAATCCGAAATGCGGTCGGCGGCTTCGGTGGCTAATATTCTGACAGCGGATTCATCGCATAAACCGTTGCCGGCGGTGAGGGTATCGCGAATGTGCATTTCCGGCGAGTCGTTGGCGCCGATAGGAGCGGCAATCCCACCTTGTGCATGTTTAGTATTACAATCTTCAATCGTGCTCTTGGTGATAATGAGCACACTACCCTGCTGTTTTGCCAGCAGGGCAGTGTAAAGTCCCGCAATACCACTACCTATTAAAATGTAGTCGAAATAGCTCACCTAGCACTACTCCTGTTCTCTAAGAGTTAGTATACGGTGATAATCTTAGCTGGTTCTGGGAGTCTCTTCCGGTTGTTTCCCGACGACTGCCCATTTGGCAATTCTTACCGTCGCTCCGGATTCTGTTTTGATGAGAAAACTATCCTCGTAAACGCCTTCGATTTGCCCGTAGATGCCAGCATTTGTAATGACTTTGTCGCCTCGTTGTAGTAACTGCATCATATTCTGCATTTCCTTCTGTCTCTTTCGCTGCGGTCGAATAGTGAAGAAATACATCAAGCCGAAGAGAATTACGATGAAGATAATCATCGGTAGCAAGCTGGTCCAGGTGTTAGCAGTCGATGCCGTAGTATCGGTGCCGGTGGTTGTAGTACTTGTTGTCGTCGGATAGCATCCGCCCACAAATACTATCGTAGCCAGTAGGACTAGTATTAAACCTATAACTAAAACCTTTGTCTTACGCAAGTCTTTTTCCTCCTTCAGTGATTGACTGTGCCTTGTAACGACCAGGGGCTGGTAAGCTCTATCTTTAAGTGTACCAGTTTTCCCGCATAGTTTGCATTATCGCTGAAAAAGACCAATTTATCTGTGCCGGTGCGACCATACCATTTTCCTTTCTCTTTGCCTTCGACAAGGACTTCTACGGTTTTTTCCATCAACCCGGCATTAATCTTGGTAGCGATTTTTTCTTGAAGTTTCTCAACTATCGATAAACGCCGTTTTTTCTCGTCAGCTGGGACATCATCCACCAATTCTCTGGCGGCAATCGTACCCGGTCGGGGAGAGTAAGCGGCAATATGAACAGTATCGAACCTCAATTCCGTTAGCACATCGACCGTTTGTTGAAATTGCGCTTCGGTTTCCGTGGGAAAACCGACGATAATATCGTTACTCAATGAGATATCGGGTATTTCACGGCGTATCTCATTGATGAGTCGGCGGTAATCTTCTACGGTATAGCCGCGTCTCATTGCCTTCAAAATTTCATTACTGCCGGATTGCATCGGGAGATTGATGTTTTTACAGACTTTATCCAATTCGGTAATCCTTTGAATTAGACGGAGGCTCATATCTTTGGGGTGGTTGGTCAGAAAGCGGATACGATAAAGGTTGTCAATGCCATTCAGTTCGGTGAGAAGGTCGGCAAGGTCCGGTTTATCGGGCAAATCATGCCCGTAGGAGTCGACATTTTGCCCGAGCAGGGTGACTTCCATGGTGCCACGTTTTACCAGTTCTTTCACTTCGCAGACTACTTCGGATAGAGGACGACTTCTTTCTCTGCCACGGCGATACGGAACAACACAGTACGCACAGAAGTTATTGCAACCCTGAATGATGGGTACATAGGTGGTGGGTTGCGGTTGCTTCGGTAGGGCCTGCGACCACTCATTCAGGTCTTCCCATGGGGGACCATCGCCGGCTTTGAAAAAATAGTCAACATAAGGGAAATTTGCTTTGAGACGGTCGATATTCGAATCCACCCAGCAGCCGGTAACAGCCAGTATCAGACCAGGGTGCGACTTTTTGAGTGTTTTTAAATTGCGCAGTTTATTAACGGCACGGTCTTCGGCATTCTGACGGACAACACAGGTATTGAGGATGATAATATCTGCCTGTGTGGCATTGGGAACTACCTGATAGCCTTTTTGGTCGAACAGACTGGCAAGGCGTTCCGATTCTGCTTTGTTCATCTGGCACCCGATTGTCCAGATATGATAGTTAGGCATTGGTTATTTCTTCCTTAAAACGGTCAAAATGTGTGGGAATGATGGGCTGTTGGTTAAGATGGCGGAGGGAGTGGGATTTGAACCCACGACCCCGATTTCTCAGGGCAACCGCTTAGCAGGCGGCCGCACTAGACCACTATGCGATCCCTCC
>CAIWXV010000079.1 GCA_903916765.1 uncultured Dehalococcoidia bacterium
ATAAAAGAAAAATACGGCTACGATGTCATTACCCTGACAATCGATGTGGGTAATTCCAAGGATTTTGAAGCTGCCCGTAAAAAAGCTCTCAAAGTCGGTGCTATCAAGACAACCGTCATCGATGCTAAAGATATGTTCGTCAAATACTTCATTTGGCCCGCTTTACAGGCTAATGCTCTATACGAAGGGCAGTATCCTCTGGCAACAGCACTATCACGTCCGTTAATGGCGAAATTGCTGGTTGATACAGCATTGGCAGAAGGTGCTACCGCCGTAGCACATGGTTGCACAGGCAAAGGAAATGACCAGGTCAGGTTCGATGTCGGCGTGCATGCCTTAGCCCCTCAACTCAAAGTTATTGCACCGGCGCGTGAATGGGGCATGACACGTGAAGAGACAATCGCTTATGCCGAAAAATATGATATTCCTGTCCCCATCACCCGCAAAAGCCCTTACTCCATCGACGAATGTCTGTGGGGCAAAAGTGCCGAGTGCGGCATTCTGGAAGACCCGTGGGTAGAACCACCGGAAGATGTCTGGACGTGGACAAAATCACCGGATAAAGCTCCGAACAAGCCGGTTTACGTCGAGATTGGCTTCGAGAAAGGTATCCCCGTTAGTATCGACGGTGAAAAAATGGATGGAGTCAGTTTGATTCAAAAAATGAATGAACTGGCAGGTTTACACGGCATCGGACGCATCGACCACATCGAAAATCGTCTGGTCGGTATCAAATCACGCGAGACCTATGAAGCACCTGCGGCAGTAGTTTTGCTTCAGGCACATAAGGCTTTGGAAGCGATGACACTTTCCAAGGACCAGTTACGCTTCAAACAGAAAACTGCTATTGAAATCGCCGATATTATCTACAACGGTTTGTGGTTCGGTGCTCTGAACCGCGACCTTTCGGCTTATATTCAGAGTTCACAACGCTTCGTCACCGGCACTGTCCGGGTTAAACTCTTCAAAGGGAATTCGATGGTTGTCGGACGCACATCACCGAAGTCGCTTTACAATATTAGTCTGGCAACGTATGATAAAGGCGATAAATTCGACGCAAGTGCAGCAGTCGGTTTTATTCACTTGTGGGGATTGCCGGTAACGACACAAGCACAGGTACAACTACTGAACGACACCGATGACCCGTTGAGACTAATAGCATTCAAGCAAGAGAAATCGAAGAAAAAAGCTAAAAAGAAATAGTAGGGTAATAAAATGAGCCAAATACGAGGACGTTTCAAAAAAGAACCTGATGAGTCAGTGCTGGCATACAGTGCCTCGATTCAGTATGACCGCCGGTTATATCCTTACGATATTGCAGGGAGCATCATTCACGCCACCATGCTTGCAAAACAGGGTATCATCACCGAAGATGAAGCTGGACTCATCGTTGGCGGCTTGACTGAAATTGCCAAGGAAATCTCACAGGGTAAATTCCGGTTCAAGGTAGAATTGGAAGACATCCATATGAATATAGAAGCTCGACTAATCGAGAAGATCGGCGATGTCGGGAAGAAATTGCACACAGCCCGCAGTCGCAACGACCAGGTAGTTCTGGATATGAAACTTTTTGCCAAAGATGCCATAGTACACTCCATCGCATATATTCTGGAGTTACAGGGTACTCTGGTGAATCTCGCTTCAGCTCATAAAGATACCATCATTCCCGGTTACACACATCTACAGAGGGCACAGCCTGTCTTGCTCGCTCACCACTTCCTAGCTTACTTCGAGATGCTGGGGCGGGACATCGAGCGCTTTCAAGACTGTCTGGACAGGGTAGATGTTCTACCGTTGGGTAGCGGCGCACTGGCAGGGGTTGCTTACAATATCGCCCGTCAGTTCGTAGCAAAAGAACTTGGATTCAGACGCATCAGCCAGAATAGTATGGACGCAGTTGCCGACCGCGACTTCATCATCGAATATGAAGCCTGTGCCAGCCTGTGTATGATGCATCTGTCACGACTGGCAGAAGAAATTGTTCTCTGGTCTTCCTCTGAGTTCGATTTTGTAGAATTGGACGATGCTTATACCACCGGCAGCAGCATTATGCCGCAGAAGAAGAACCCGGATGTCGCCGAGCTTGCTCGCGGCAAGACCGGGCGTGTTTACGGTAATCTGATGGCTTTGCTGACAACAATGAAAGGCTTGCCTCTTGCTTACAACAGGGATATGCAAGAGGACAAAGAGGGGTTTTTTGACACAGTGGATACACTGATGGCAACACTGGAAGTTTTCAACGGAATGTTGAGTACATTACGGGTTAAAACCGACAAAACTACCAGCGCTGGCCGACAGAGTTACATGCTGGCAACCGACATGGCTGATTATCTGGTAAAAAAGGGGGTAGCTTTCCGCACCGCTCATGCGGCAATTGGTAAGCTGGTATGCTATGCCATTAAGAACGACAAGGGATTGAGTGAGTTGACCCTCAAGGAATACCAAAAATTCTCGCCTGCCTTCAAGAAAGATGTTTATAAAATTACGGCGGAATCATCTATTACCGCCAGAGATAATACCGGAGGTACTGCTTATAAACAGGTGATGCGTCAAATCACCGCCGCTAAGAAAAATCTCAAGGAGTCTAGTAATGACGAATAGTCAAAAAGTTAAGATTTCCCCATCCATACTATCGGCAGATTTCACACGTCTCGGGGAACAGGTAGCCGAAGTAACTAAAGCTGGCGCCGATTACCTTCATATCGATGTGATGGATGGGCAGTTTGCTCCTCAAATTACAATTGGACCGTCAGTAGTAGCGGCTATCCGCAAATGCACTAACATACCTCTGGATCTACATCTGATGATCGAAGCACCGGAGAATCAAGTAAATCAATTCGCCAGCGCCGGTGCCAATATTATTACCGTTCATATAGAGACCTGCCCGCATCTTCATCACGTGATTCAAATAATTAAGGATAAAGGTGTAAAAGCAGGCGTAGCCGTCAATCCGGCAACATCACTCAGCTTGCTCGATGATATCTTGCCTGATGTCGATATGGTAGTGGTAATGACTGTCAATCCCGGCTTCAGCGGACAAAGTTTTATGGAAAGCATAGTGGGCAAAATCGCACGTCTACGTGCCGAATTGGACAAAAGAGGTCTCAATGCCGAGTTGGAAGTAGATGGCGGCGTCAATGAAAAAACAGCTTCCTCTGTAGTAAAAGCCGGAGGAAGAGTACTGGTTGCAGGGTCGGCAGTCTTCAATTCCAGAGAGAGTATCAGCGATGCAATTAAGAGACTACGGGAGAGCTTTGCTTAACCAAAGACTTCTTCACATCTTTATGCTGAGTACGGATGCAGCGGGTGCAAAGATTGAGACGTTTCCGCTTGCCATCAACCATAATAATAGCCGGGTGGATATTGGGTTCCCACCGACGATTGGTATGACGTTTGGAATGACTGACAGTATTACCGAACTGAGGCGTTTTACCGCAAATATCACACTTCAAAACAGGTTCTCCTTGACTAATTTAGGAATTTACAGTATTTTATATTATCACACCCTTCCAAACTTAACAAGGGTGGCAATGCGGGTTTTTCAAGGAACAGAACTGTGCTTGCCCGTTAAAATAAGAAAATATGAGCTCCTCAATTACCCTCTAGCAAACAATTGAGAGGTATTAAATGGCAAAGAAAGTGACTACAATGACAGGACAGGAACTGCGTGAAATGTTCGCCGCAGCTACTGCCTGGTTAGAGAAAAATGCTTCCGACATTGATGAACTCAATGTCTTTCCTGTACCCGATGGTGATACCGGCACTAACATGTTATTAACGATGCGCTCTGGTGTAGAAGAAGCCTACCGCGCTCCCGACCATAGTGTCTCGGCAGTAGCACAGGCTATGGCAAAAGGTACCCTGATGGGTGCTAGAGGTAACAGTGGCGTCATTCTCTCACAAATATTCCGCGGTATTGCAGAGGATCTAGCAGACAAAGAGTCTGTCACCGGTCCCAACATGGCAAGAGCTTTAAGTAAAGCCTCTAAAGCTGCCTACAAAGGATTGAGTAACCCAACTGAGGGAACTATCCTGACCGTTATTAGAGAAGCTTCGACCGCTGCTCTTAAAAAATCCGCTGACAATGGTAAGGATTTGATAGCCGTTCTGGAAATTACGGTGAACACCGCAAAAGAATCTGTCGCTAATACGCCTGCCCTTCTTCCTGTATTAAAAGAAGCCGGCGTAGTCGATGCAGGCGGTCAAGGTCTCTACACTATTCTCGAAGGCGCCCTCCAATACCTTAAAGGCGAAACAGAGCAAATGCAATTCAAGAAACCCCAGGTCATCACCAGCAGTATCCCGCTAACACTCAGACTCCCCGAAATGATTGCCGCCGACGAAGTCCCCTATGGATACTGTACAGAGTTTATGCTCAAAGGCGAGGACCTCGAAGTAGAGAAAATAAAAACGCACCTTAATAAGAAGGGGGAATCGCTCATCGTCGTCGGAGACAAAAATACCATTAGAGTTCATGTCCATGCTCTGGAGCCAGGAAATATAATTAAATATGCCACTTCATTAGGAACCATTCACCAGGTCTCCGTCAGAAACATGGATGAACAGCACCGCGACTTTGTAGCGGCACAGAAAGAAAAGATAACCGCCACTGATATTGCAACCATCGCCGTGGTTGCAGGAGAAGGATTGGAAGAGGTCTTTAATAGCCTCGGAGTATCTCATCTGGTACACGGCGGACAAACAATGAATCCCAGTACCAAAGAACTCCTGCATGCGGTTGAGCAAGTTCCATCCGACAAGGTTATTCTTCTTCCGAACAACAAAAACATCATCCTTACCGCCAAACAGGTCAAATCTTTAACCAAGAAAACTATCGAAATCATCCCCACCGAAACTATCCCGCAAGGCATTGCTGCATTACTCGCCTTCGATTATGAGGCAAATCTGGACACTAATACCAATCTGATGAAACAAGCAGTATCAAACGTGACAACCATCGAGATTACACGTGCAGTACGCACCACCCAGATAAGCGGTTTGAAGATTAAACGAAAGCAGATTATCAGTCTTCTTGATGGAGAACTGGCTGCCGTAGGCAATAATGCCCCGGATGCCATTCTGAATACACTCGCCAAGATTGACCTCGAAAATAATGAGATCCTGACTGTTTATTACGGCACTGATACCGAGCTCTCCGAAGCAGAAAAAGTCGCCGCCAGTATCCGTGAGAAATATCCTAAATTACAAGTTGAAATAATCCGGGGTGACCAACCACATTACAACTACATAATATCAGTAGAATAGTTAAGGAGGAGCGGAGAATTGACAGTAAAGATTGTGACTGATAGTCTTTCTGACCTGACAAGTGATTTAATTAGTAAACTCGACATTACCTTGGTACCGCTAACCGTATTATTCGGGCACGAAACCTATCTTGATCGTGTCACCATCACTACTGATGAATTCTATCATCGGCTTATTCACGGTGATGTCTGGCCCACATCTACTCAGCCTTCACCCCAGGACTTTACCGATACTTATGACAAATTGTCTGAGAGTACCGATGAGATTCTGGTCGTTACCCTTTCATCCAAACTAAGCGGCACTTACCAATCAGCAATGGCAGGTAGAAGTTCGATGAAAAACAAGAAATGCCGCGTTGAAGTAATCGATTCTCAAGTGGTTGCCCTGAGCCTGGGATTAATCGTCCTTGCCGCCGCCCAAAAAGCCAAAAATGGTGCCGGTCTGGATGAACTCGTTGAATTCACACGAAAGGCTTTAACCCGATCACATCTGCTTGTCTATTTTGATACCCTGAAATATCTCGCCAAAGGTGGCCGTATCGGCAAGGCACAAGGTCTGCTTGGTTCTGTCCTCTCAATCAAACCAATTTTGAACATTAGAGAAGGTGAGATGGCGCCTGTAACCAGAGTACGTTCGCAAGCGGCAGGAGTTGAATACCTCTATAACTTTATCATTAGCCATAAGAATATCGAGGCAATTGGCGTAGAACATACCACCTCACCCGAGAGGGCCGATGAACTCGCCAAACGATGCAGTGTCGCCTACCCCGGCATACCCATTATTCGCTCTATTGTCAGTCCTGTTACAGGCGTCTACGGTGGACCCAACGCTATCGCTGTGACGGTCTTCGAATCGGAAGGAAAATAATTCCATGTCGGTAAAGATCGTTACCGATAGCACCGTCGATTTATCGACTCAATATGTCAAAGAACTTGGACTTACAGTAGTACCTGTTTATATACAAATCGGAGAGAAAAACTACCGGGACGGCGTGGACATCAGTCAAGATGAGTTCTACGATAAGCTGGTAAATAGTCCTGTATACCCCATTACATCTCAACCGACACCTGATGATTTTGCCAGAGTTTATCGGGAACTCTCCAAGGAAATAGATGAAATAGTTTCTATCCACGTCTCCAGTAAACTTAGCGGTACTTATAATTCAGCTCTACAAGGTAAAGCACTAGCCGGCACCAAAAGCAATATCACCATTATAGATTCTAAATCCGTCACTGTGGGACTGGGATTAACAACCTTGTCAGCTGCAAGACTGGCAAAGGCTGGAGAAAATCTCACCAAGATTCTGGATGATATAAAACAAGCCATTAACAATACGCACTTGCTCGGGACTTTCGATACCCTGAAATATCTAGTGCGTGGCGGGCGAATAGGCAAAGCCAAAGCATTACTTGGCAGTGTCTTGAATGTCAAACCGATAGTGACTCTCCGTGACGGGGAAATTGTTCCTATTGGTAATGTCCGAACCCGTGCCAAAGCAATTGAAAAACTATTTGAATCCGTTAAAAATGCACTAAATATTCTAGAGATATCAGTTGTCCACAGTACTACACCGGATGAGGCTCGCGAACTGAGAGACCGTTTAAGTTCTCTGGTCAGTAGTGACCGTATTCATCTGGAACAACTTGGTCCTGCTCTGGGAGTACACGGGGGTCCCGGTACTCTGATAGTAGCTTTCAGAAATGAACCGGGTATTGCAATTGAAAGTGAACCACATAAACTTCTGCCCAAATTACCGATTAAGAAAATCAGTGTGCCGTCGTTACACCTGCCGAAGCCAAAACTAAAACTACCACATCGATAGGTATAGCCATTATGCCAACTATAGATATCGCTTCTCTACGTAAAATCCTCGAATTGGAAAGCACGAAAGGCTATCATGACGCTG
Organism: uncultured Dehalococcoidia bacterium; assembly: GCA_903916765.1. Lineage (GTDB taxonomy): Bacteria > Chloroflexota > Dehalococcoidia > Dehalococcoidales > Fen-1064 > Fen-1064. The sequence continues at coordinate 7,172 of CAIWXV010000079.1, forward strand.
CTGTCATCGGTGGGCTGAATAAATTCATTCGCCAATGGGCGGAGCAGGTAGTCGGAGCAATCAACAATCGCCTTTTGCTAGCAAAATTCCAGAAACTTCATTTGAGAAATCCCGATTACGTTTCTCTGACGTCAGAACAGCGGCAGGAATGGCTACAGAGCATTCTTAGTTTTGCCGATGAACTGGAGCACGGTAAAACAGAAAAACCTCAATCACCTAGAAAAATGGCTGCAAAGATAGAGAAGCCCTTATCGAAACCTAAAATAATCAAGACAACTACCATGCACTCTTTTGATGCCTCTATCACCGCCATCAAAGGCATCAGCACTAATCTGTCAGCGAGATTCGGCAAGTTAGGTGTGAAAACTATACGGAATTTGCTCTACTTCTTCCCCAGCCGTCACCTCGATTACAGTCAGATGAAAACTGTCTCCCAGCTTACGGAAGGTGAAGAGGAAAGCATCATTGCCAATGTCTGGGAAACCAGAATCGTTATGCCTGGCGGACGGAGAAGTACCGAAGCAATCGTGGGCGATGAAACTGGTAATATCCGTGCAATGTGGTTTAACAATCCCTATCTGGTAAAAACACTCACCCCAAATATGAAAATCGTGCTCAGCGGTAGGGTCAAACTCTTCAACGGACGATTCGTTTTCGAATCGCCCGAATGGGAACCGCTGGAAGATCAGGACCTCATCCACACCGGCCGTTTAGTGCCCATCTATCCCCTGACTGAAGGCTTACACCAACGCCAGACCAGAAAACTAATCAAGGGTGTCGTCGACCAATGGGCAAGGCAAATAACTGATTTTCTCCCTCCTGAAATTAAAACTCGTTGTCAGCTGATAGAATTGCCCCAGGCAATCTCTCAAGCACATTATCCCGACAATATGGATTTGAAAGATAGAGCCAGAGTCCGTCTGGCTTTCGATGAGCTTTTCTTATTGCAACTGGGTGTGCTCAGCAAAAAACGGGATTGGCAGGAAAATCAACCGGGCACGCCGATTAAAACCAATAAAAAGATACTGGACGATTTCCTGAAATCGTTACCGTTCACTTTGACCGATGCTCAACAGAAGGTACTCAAAGAGATACTGGTCGATATGGAGAAAGTCCAGGCGATGTCACGCTTACTTCAAGGAGAAGTAGGGAGCGGCAAAACGGTAGTGGCAACTGCTGCTCTTTTGATGGCAGTCGCCGACGGCTACCAGACTGCCTTGATGGCACCGACTGAAATCCTGGCAGAGCAACACTTTAACACTATTCACAAACTTCTCTCAGGTGCAGGGCATCTGCAGGAAGAAGCAGAACACCTCTACACCTATTCCGGTATTCTGCCACAATCCCTGACGATAGCGCTATTGACCGGAGCCATTAAAACCAAAAGAAAGCGGGAAATACACCAACTTATTGCCGGCGGCGGAATCGACATCATTATCGGTACTCACGCCATCATTCAAAAGGAAGTGGAATTCAAACGGCTGGGCTTTGCGGTGGTAGATGAACAGCACCGTTTCGGAGTCGCTCAACGCTCTACGTTGCGTCAGAAAGGAACGAACCCGCATATACTCGTAATGACCGCCACTCCTATCCCCCGAACCCTTGCTTTGACGATCTACGGTGACCTCGACCTATCGGTGATTGGCGAGCTACCACCGGGGAGGCAATCAATTAAAACCAAATGGCTCAAACCCATTCAGAGGGAGAGCGCTTATAATTTCATCCGTCGTGAGATAGGTAGCAAGCATCAAGCTTTTATTATTTGCCCCCTCATCGAAGAATCGGAGTCGATACAGGCAAAAGCAGCGATTGCCGAACATGAATATCTCTCGCAAGAAATCTTCCCAAACCTGAAGCTGGGACTTTTGCACGGTCGCATGTCGGTTAAGGACAAAGAAAAGGTGATGGATGATTTCCACAAAGGCGCACTCGATATCCTAGTCTCTACACCGGTGGTAGAAGTGGGCATCGATGTTCCGAATGCGACGGTTATGATGGTCGAAAGTGCCGACCGTTTCGGATTATCCCAATTGCACCAATTCCGTGGTCGTGTAGGACGGGGAGAAGCACAGAGTTATTGTATGTTGCTATCACAGCATCCCTCGGAAGTGGGACGGGAACGGCTATCGATTATTGAAACCGTTTTTGACGGCTTCAAATTAGCGGAGGAAGACCTCAGAATCAGAGGACCCGGAGAATTCTTCGGTACCAGGCAGAGCGGCTTACCAGACCTGAGAATGGCAAAATTATCGGATGTAGCACTATTGGAGCTTGCTCGTAATGAGGCAAAGAACCTCTTTGTCAGAGACCGCCATCTAAAAAATCCGGAAAACTCCCTGCTGGTGAAAGAACTGGCACGCGTCTGGACGACAGAAGCTGGTGAGTGGAGCTAGACGGATAACTATCAAGCTACAAATAAACTCTAATTATGAAATCCCATCAATAATCGTGACTGTGTTATAATCAATTTCTACGGAGTAAACTGAGGAATTAATGCTAAGAGACAGACTTGTTACGCTATTGACCGAGGCGGTGAATAAAGCACAAAAAGCCGGCACACTACCTTCGGTGGTATTACCTGAAATCACGATTGAACGCCCTCAAAATGCGGAACACGGTGATTATGCATCCAATATCCCTCTGAAACTGGCAAGATTGGCAAAAGCCAATCCGATGGCTATTGCCAAAGAACTGGTAACTTTGCTTCCCCATGCCGAGGAGATTGAGAGTGTTGTAGCAACACCACCGGGATTCATTAACTTCACCCTCAAAAATGAGTGGGTAAGCCAGCAAGTCGACCATATTCTGAAAGATGGGGAATCTTTCGGTAACAGTAAACTGGGGCAGGGTAAAAAAGTACAGGTTGAATTCGTCAGTATTAATCCTACCGGTCCCATTCATGTCGGACATGGACGCGGTGCTATCCTGGGAAGTACTCTCGCCAATGTTCTCACGGCTAGCGGCTCCAAAACAGAGAAGGAGTACTATTTCAATGACGCCGGCAATCAAATGGACATTTTCAAGCGCTCTCTCTATGTCC
>CAIWXV010000080.1 GCA_903916765.1 uncultured Dehalococcoidia bacterium
CGCTTCCACTATGTCCAAAAATAACTTGCTCATTATAGGTTCCAGAGCGAACATAGGTTGTATCACCCGCAACCATTGTTTGAGTAGCATGATTTATGGTCAGCCAAGGGTTAGAAGCAGTTCCGGAATTGCTGTCAGAACCGTTTTTGGCCACATAATAGGTGTTACTCGTCGCACAAATCTGTTGAGCCGGTATTAGAATCGACCCGATCACCAGTATCACCGTCACAATTGATGATAAAATAAAAGCTATAACTAAATTAGTTGTAGCTTGTTTATTTAACAATAACAATCTCAAGATGTTGAAAAATTGCTTGAGCAGTTTCTCGTTCATTCTGGTTCCTCTTGCATTTTCTCTAATCTCATGATAGATACAGAAGGCTCAACACAAACCCAATGCCCAGCAAGAAAAACCCAACATTTTCTCAATACTTGTTTTTGAACAAAAAAAAGATGCCCACGTTCGCACCCTGCCTTCAGTATTAATATTGGCACCTGGTCTATGTGGTAATCTTATTTTTCTTTTTTATCGACATTTTTAAATTGATAACCTACTCCCGGTACCGAGACAATGTAGCTAGGATTCTCCTTATTCGGCTCTAATTTTTTTCTTAGACGCCGGATAAACTCGTGGAGATATGCCTTTTCATCCCGATACTCAAGACCCCAAACCTTCTGCAACAGATGGGTATGAGTTAGAACCTTGCCTGCATTGAGGGTTAGCTCCTGTAAAAGGGCAAATTCCGTCGGTGTTAGTTTTACTTCTATTCCAGCAACAGTTACCTGCCTCTGGACAAAGCTAATTTTAAGGTCTTCGCGGGTGAACGGAGGTCGATCAGTTACAGCACCGGCTACCTCAGCGCGCCGCAGCACTGCCCTAACGCGAGCCAGCAGTTCCTCCCAGCCGAAGGGCTTGGTAAGATAATCGTCGGCGCCGAGGTCAAGGCATTTCACCTTGTCACTTTCTTCCAATTTGGCACTCAACATTATAATAGGCACTTCCGACCACTTACGCAGCCGGCGGCAAACCTCGAAGCCGTCCATCCCAGGCATCACAATATCAAGTAGTACAAGGGTAGGGTTTTCCTCCTCGGCGCGCAGCAGCGCTTCTTCACCATTACTTGCCGTGATTACCTCGTAGCCTTCTTTACGGAGGCGAGCACTCACAAATCTAACAATACCAACTTCGTCATCCACTACCAGAATACATGTCTTTTTCATAATTTACCGACTCGATGAGTCAATTTGGTTCAGTAAAGTCTCTCTCACAATAGCTTTCAAGTCGTCAGGGGAGAACGGCTTTGGCAAATACGGCCTGCCAGTTCCTTCTATAAAGACCTTCGTGGCAACCCCCAGCATATCCCCTGTGGTCAAAATGACTCTCTTTGTTTCCTGTGAATAGTTTTCTTGTAACCATTCGTAGAACTCTTTGCCGCTCATTGCCGGCGGCCTGATATCTATCAGGTAGACGTCATATGGCTTCACCCCTACCATGTCTCGAGCTAATTTGCCATAGGCCGCGATTTCCACAACGTAACCTTCTCTGGTAAGAACTCGCTGACAGACCTCACTGATTAAAGGCTCGTCTTCGACAACGAGAATTCTTCTCACACTGCCATCAGGAGTTTTCATTTTCTGTCCCTCCGCTTACCGCGGGTACAATAGGTAGCTCGATGATGAAGGTTGCTCCTTTGCCCACTTCACTTTCCGCATATATTCTGCCACTATGCTCAGTTACTATACCGTGGCAGATACTCAAACCAAGCCCGGTGCCTTTGCCAACTTCTTTAGTAGTAAAGAATGGAGAAAACAGGCGTACCATATTCTCCTTAACGATCCCCGGACCGGTGTCGGCAATTGAAATTTTCACAATTTTCTTTACCTGTTTCGTTGTGATAGTCAGGGTTCCCCTGTGGTGCGCCTCAATCATAAAATACTCACCATTGATGATTATGTTTAAAAATACTTGCTGTAGCTGGAAAGAGTTGGCCTTGACTTGCGGCAGGTCAGTAGCTAACCGCGTTATGACATTGATGTTACTTACCTTTTGCTCGTAAGCGCGCAGTTCCAATACCTTTATCAGGGTATCGTTGACATTGACAGGTTGTTTTTCCTGAGGCTGCTTTCGGGCAAAGGCCAGCAGGTTTTGGACTATCCTGACACTACGCTGGGCCTCGCTATGTATTGTTTTCAGGTCTTCTTTGACATCGGCAGGAACATGGGTATCCAATATGAGATCTGACAGGCCAAGAATACCGGTAAGTGGGTTGTTGATTTCATGGGCAATGCCCGAAGCCAGTTCGCCGATTGAAGCCAGTCGGTCTTGAACAAGAAGTTGCTCCCGTATCTTCTTACGCTCCGTAATGTCTCTAAAAGTACTAATCAGGTATGGTTTCCCCCTGAAAGTTACCGGAGAGACATTAAACTCCGCATAAAATACGCTACCGTCTTTTCTTTTAACACGAATATCTCCGCTCTTCGAAATATGTCTCTTTGACAGCTTTTCGAACTGTTCTAGATTGTAAACCAGGTCTTCGTCAGGATGAATATCTGTGACTCCCAGGTTTCTGAGTTCTTCCAGGCTGTAACCAAGCATTTGGCAAATCGCTTTGTTGCCATCATAGAATTTATCGGTCTCGATGTCATTAATAAGTATTCCATCAGCAACATTATCAAAGATGGCCCTGAATCTCTCTTCGGATTCTCTTAAGGCTGTTTCCGCCCGCTTGCTTTCGGTGATGTCATCGCACACGGACTGGATTATGACCGAATCGCCGACTAGAATTCGCGCCACATTTAACAATGCATCGTACAAAGTACCATCTTTGCGCTTTAGTTTTACTCCATAATTGCCCACCATACCATCCCGGTTGACTCTCTCAAGAAGCTTTTCCCTGTCCTTGGGCCTCTCATATATACTGGCAATATCAATGCTCCTAAGTTCCTCGAGGGAGTATCCTGTAATGTTCTCCATAGCTCTATTCGCATTGAGCACTTTGCCCTCAAGGTTAGTAGTAATGATGCCTATCGGAGATTGTTCAAGCAGTAGCCGGTATTTCTCCTCGCTCTTTTTGAGTGCCTCCCATACCCGCTTGCGTTCGGTGATATCGCGCTCCACGGTGGCAATACAATTAACGGTTCCGCCGTCTTCGACCAGTTTGGTCGCCGTGAGCCAAATGTCGAGAATACGGCCGTCTTTTGTCACCCGCCGAGTTTCAAACGTGGATACCGCTTCACCTGCTATTAGCCGGCTTAAAAACTCCTTTTGCTCTATCTTTTTATCTGTTGTCGTAAAGTGCCAGATGGTCATCTTAACCGCCTCTTCCTCACTATAGCCATATATCAGTTTAGCGCCTCGGTTCCAGACGCAGATCCGGCCCGCCACATCATGGACCGTAATGGCATCATTCGAGTCTTTAGCCACCATCGCTAGTCGTTTGATTTTATCTTCCGCTTGCTTGCGCTTTGTGATGTTCCTGCCGAAAATGAGTATTCGGTTTTCAGTTATTGGTGATATTATCTGTTCGAAGAATAGGCCATCGGTCGCTACTTCACGGACAATAGTATTAGCTGAGTTGCGGCCTTGAAGCTCCTTAACCACCTGTGTCCAATCCGTAAGGAAGGGGTGTTTCAACCCGATGGCAGCCAGGTTCGGGAAGATACTCTTAGTAGCTGGATTTAGATAGTTGAGATTGCCCTCCAGGTCCAGTTCCAGAACTGGGCCTGGATTCAGTTCGAGGAAGGACGCAAGGTGAACAATTTCGTCTGCATACTTGCGTTCGGTTTCTTGACACATTAACTCAACGATCCGCTGGCGTAATGTCGCCAGTTCAAGGATGAGCTGCTCTTTCGTCTTATCTTCGTCGTTCATGTAAGATACCTCCAATTGACCTGCCGCCGAAAACGGTACCTGTTCTTAACTCGAAGTGTTAATTAAAATAGCCTCTGGAGCCGATGGATGATATTTCTTGGAGCTGTGTGACCGTACTTGATTATATTCCTTTCTCCAATATTCTATCAAGACTCTGCCTTCTTCCTGTATCCGCGCCTGCGGTCCGGTTGACAATCTTGCCTTAAAAAGTATATCCTATAGAGTTCCTGGAGCAACAAATATTGGATAAAATCAGAATCATCATTGCCGACAATCATCCTGCCTTCAGAGACGGGCTGGCCAGGCTTCTGTCTGATGAAAAAGACATGGAAGTGATAGGACAGGCAGCCGACGGTGAAGAGGCAGTCAAACTGACCAACGAATTGAAACCGGACGTCGCTATTATAGATGTGACGATGGCCAAACTAAGCGGCATAGAAGCCACCCGGCGCATTAAAGTGGAATCGCCGAATACCGCCGTACTGATCGTCAGCGCTTTCAACTACCAGAACTACATCCTCTCCTCTTTACGGGCCGGTGCGGCAGGTTACCTTACCAAGGACACTCCTATCCCTGAACTGGCCGCTGCGGTGCGTTTAGCGCACGCAGGAGACGGCATAATCGAGCGGACCGCCGCCAGTAAAATCGTGCGCAAGGTGATTGAAGACAAGAACAGACAAAAGGGCAGCCTGGACCTCTACCCCCGCGAAATGGAAGTGCTCAAACTGACCGCCAAAGGCCTGCGCAATAAAGAAATCGCCCGCGATTTGAGCATCAGCGAACGCACGGTGCAGGCGCACCTGAGTAATATCTTCGGCAAACTGGACGTGGATTCACGGACTGAAGCCGTATTGCAGGCCTTGAAAGAAGGCTGGCTAAACATCAGCGACTTGAACTGAGCAACCTGCGGCAGGCTGGGCAAAGCTGAATCCAGCGCATAATAAACTACCAGGTTTCTACAGAAAACTAAGCCAGTCGATGACGTTCAAAATCGGCAACCACATGGGGATTCCTCACCAGTGCTCGCCCGATTCCGTAATCATGACGCAGACGGGTCGGGACGCAGCAGCAGTTACAGCAGTTGCAGATGGCATAGAAATGTTTACCGCAGCGCATAATGCTGTGAG
>CAIWXV010000081.1 GCA_903916765.1 uncultured Dehalococcoidia bacterium
GGAAGCTTAAGGTTAGTAAACTCAGTTTTTGGCTTACCGACTGGGGTTACGGAAATATTATTTAACCTTTGAGGATAATAATAATTAGCTCCGGCAATATTGATTTTACTTATTCCAGATGAGCGCAAATCACTCCCTCTGGTAGAAGGACTCAATGCGCCATAATCTTGGAATTTATCTGTCAGCAATGGTTCGTATATTTTTCCAGTAAGAATGCGGTTATCTTCATTTACAAATTTATGGATTAATGCCATTCGGGCAGATGGGGTTACTTTTTCTAACCCCTTATTGTTCTTTTGCACCGTTACCTGTTGGTCATTGATAGTAACAAAACGGCCGGCTCTGGCTCTGGGTGGCTGCGCTTTTTGTGAGGAAGGAGCCTTGGCAAGTTCTGTTTTTAGAACCTGGTATAAGGCTTTTGCCTGTTTGGCTTCGGCCCGGTAATTCTTCTTTATTGCGGGGTCGCGCGCTATTCGAGCTTGCTGCTTAAAATAACGCATGCTTTCTGCGGCGTACGCAAGCGCTAAGCTGGTTTTACCTTCAATTGCCAAATTAAGGGCTAATTTAGTACTTACAGCGTGAGCTAAATCTCTTGCCTCTGTGGCCTGAGCAAAGTAGCTATTCACTTTCTCGAGGGTGCGGTCGCTTGTTGCAAGAGCTTGTTGGTGGAAATAATCAGCTATTTTAAGAAGCTCCGGAAGCGCCTGGTCAAGCTTACCTTCATTAGCTAGATTTAAGGCTGATTTAATTTTTAAGTTCTGGTATAAATCTCTTGCCTCTGTGGCTTGAGTTTGGTAATTCTTCACTCTTTCAGGCTCTTTTGCCATTTGAGATTGATGCTCCAAATAACGCATGGTTTCTCCGGCGTGTGCAAGTGCTAAACCGGTTTTACCTTCATTAGCCAGGTTAACGGCTAATCGGATATTTACAGCGTGAGCTAAATCTCTTACCTCTGTAGCCTGGGCAAAGTAGTTATTCACTTCTTCAGGGGTGCGGTCGCTTGTTGCAAGAGCTTGTTGGTGGAAATAATCGGCTATTTTAAGAAGCTGCAGAAGCGCCATCTCAGACTTACCTTCATTAGCCAGATTTAAGGCTGATTGAATTTTTAAATTCTGGTATAAATCTTTTGTCTTTGTGGCTTGGGATTGGTAATTCTTTACTCTTTCGGGGTCTTTTGCTATTTGAGCTTGATGCTCAAAATAACGCATACTTTGTCCGGCGCGCGTAAGTGCTAAATCAGTTTTACCTTCTTTCGCCAGATTTGAGGCCGATAAGTTATTTACGGAGTGAGCTAAATCTCTTGCCTCTATGGCCTGGGTATGATAAGCAAGGGCCCCTACAGTGTCCCCTTTGCTCTTAGTCTGTTTTGCTTGTTCTTCTAAATAGCGGGATTGTTCCCAAAGATCTTTAAACGCCACGTCAGGCTTGCCTGTATTGGCCAGATTTAAGGCTGATTGGGTTTTTGAAGCGCGAGCAAAGTAATCCATCTGCTCTGCTTTCGCACGATAGATAGAGGCCTGTGTATTGTTACCTTTAGCTTGAGCCCTATCTGCCTGATGATTGTAAAAATTAGTGTTTCCGTAAAAAAGTAGAAACGCCTCTTCAGCTTGGCCTTGTCTTAAAAGATCTAAAGCTTTTTCTGTATTTAAGGCCTGGAATCCTATCTTCTTCTCTAATGCAGGTATTGCGCGCGCATCGTTATCTAATCTTTTCAGGGCGCTATTGACCTCTTGTCTTACTGATCTATCTCTTGCAACTTTCATCCGAGCAGGGGTAACCAAGGCTTCCGTAGCCGCTGGATCTTTCATTATTGTGTTAACAACGCTCAGAGGAATTTCCGGTGCGCCGTTAACAATTTTTGATTGGCCGGGCTGCCATTCGCTGGTTGGAATACCAAGTCCCTCTAAAACCGCCGAGCCAACATTTACCCTCGATGCGCGCACATCACTATCTAATCTTTTCAGGGCGCGGTTGACCTCTTGTCTTACTGATCTATTTTCTCCAGTTTTAATCCGATCAGGTTTAACAAAGGCAACTACGGCCGCTGGATCTTGCATTATTGTATCCACTGCGCTCTGGGGAATTTTTGAATTTCCATTAATAATTTCTGATGTACCAGGCTCCCATTCAATACCGAATTTCTTTAAATTCGCCGAGCCAGATCTTACCCTCTGAAGAAGCCCCGCGACTTCCCCTCTACTTGTGGCTAACTGACGGGAAACATCCCTATATGCCTGACGTACGGCATAATTCTCTACTGCTCTTGGTTTTAAGGCCGGGATACCTGATGCTTTTTGATAAAGCGAATTAGTACGCTCTCGCAGCCTCGTCTCCATTCTCTCTAACTTACCTATTTCAGATGAGAGGCTTTCATCTATCTTTTGGCGCAATATAGAAGATTGCTTTAAATGATTATCCAGTTCAGTGATGCCTAATGGCATTGTTTGCGGCTGCCTGCCCGCTCTCTGCTCGGAGAGCATTGCGAGGTTATCATCGACGCGAGCATTCCAAATTTTTTCTTGATTCAGAATATTATCCAGTTCCTCTGAGGTAATTCTAGAGGTCGGGGAATTTACCGCCGCTCTTAATTTTAAAACTTCATGCATCTCGGCAATAAACCTGTCTTTGTCGTCTAAGGCAGAAGGAACAGCGATTTGTCCTACTCTTTTATCTATAGCCTGATGCTTCTGCTGGCTTTGGGCCCTTGTCGTTTCTAAATCCTTTATTGAATCTTGGACTGAAGTTTTTAATTTTTCGGATTGTTTCTGGATAACTGGCGCTCTACCCAAACCTATATGAAGCAGGATAGCGTCATCGATGGTCGCAGCAACACGCGCCCGATCTGTATTTCTCATAACATCGGGGCGTTGAATCTTATTCGTTTGGGGTGCGCTGACAGGAGCAGTGGCTTTTGTTAAATCAGGTTGCGCATGCGCTGCAACGCCAATCTTCATTAAATCAAGATGGGTAAACTCCCCCTTAGCATTAGGCTTCACCCCTATCTGATTTAAAGCGCGCATATCACTATCTAACGTCTTCAGCGCCTTGCTGACCTCTCGTCTTAATAATCTATCTCCTGCGCCTTTGAGCTGAGTTTGGAGTAGTTGTATTTTAGATAAGGAATCCGGATCCACTATAGCAACTACTGCTTGCTTATTAGCCGCTATTTTCTTAACCACACTTTGCGGAACGGGATTGCCACTGCCGGGTTTCCATTTGCTAGTTGGGATACCGGCTTTCCCTAAGGCCGCTAAAGCATCATTTACTTTATAAAGACTAGTTAGTAACTCTGCCTCTTGCCGGGTTGTCTCATCAAAAGGACTCTTGGCGGCATTTTTATGAATCCAACTTGCAGCCGCTCCGGGGCGAGTAGAAACATCGACTAATTCCGCGGGTCGGACAGAGTCAAGTTTTGCTCCCTTTTGTTTTAAGAAATTTACTCCGCCTACTGTTTCTTCAAATTCCTGCGTGGTGATGAGGCGAGGAGTAAACCACGGTATTAAATCTTCTGCCAAGGGAGAAACCTGCCCTACCGCAGCTGATTTAGCTACTTTAGTTAATTGTGCCATTGTCGGCTGGGCGTCTTCGTATGCCTTAATAGCCTTGGCCCTCATAATGTACTTTTCGTCAAGCCGAGTGGTTCTTTCTTCTGTGGTACTTAAACTACTTGAAATTGCTCTGACCTTATCATAGGCTTTCTGTTGCTTTGAAATAAGCGGCTGTATCTGAGATTTAAATTCGCTGTAATTATCTTCAGGTAAAGAATTAATAAGTAGATTGCCGAAAATATGGGGCGCGCTCTGAAGCTTTATTTTTCCCATTGCTTGTTTAACATCTTCAATGCCAACCCGCTGAGCAAAAGCTTGAGGAGCGACATTGGCCATCTGTCCAAACTGCACAATACTGCTAGCCATCTGACCATTATCGGATAATGAAACAAGGCTGTTGTGAGAAAGTTGATCTACCGCTTGAAAAGTTTGCTGAGGCGATAATATGCTACCCGGGGCTGTAACAACTGGCGGATGACTGAGTTGAATTCCTTTAATTACATTAACACCAACTGCAAAATTATGTTGCGTTGATTGCGGGGCGTTAATTATCATTAAAACACTGTCTGCTAATGATTGCCCCCTTTTTGAGAATCTAGCGTTATCGTTCTCGAGGAATTCGCGGTTGGTTGATTCAAAATCGGAGATAAACTGAGGCGCTTGAGAATCGGTAATAGCCCCTGCTTCTACTAACCTTGTAGCAAATTCATTAACAGTTGTAGGAGGAGGTCCGCGCTTCATGTTAGCCTCAGAAACAAATTCATTTACAGGCATACTTGATGATACAACATCTGAATAGCCTCCCTTTTGTATAAGCTGTGCTTCATTCATATCCCTTACCGGGCCCATTATCAAATGTAATAATTCTGGGGTATAACCGCTCTGCTGAAACATGTCCTTCGCTACGGGAGTAGACTCTATTGCGCTTTTTACATTAGGATTGTCTGCTAAGCTTTGCTCGCTGTAAAGAAAATGAAGGCGTCTTAGACTGGATTCACTCCCTAAGCTTGGAAATCTACGACCGGGGACAACGCCTTCGGGAGTAAGGCCGATGCGCGCAGAGAATTGCACTATATCCGTATCAGTTAACCTGTCAGGATTAATTATAATAGCGTCAACACCTTTAATACCCTTGAGTTCAGGGAAATTAACGCCTCTACCTATGCTACGTGGACTACCTATCACTGCGGCACCATCTTCCACCTTTACGTTATCATTTATATAAAGTTTTAACACACCAGGAATTTCCGCTTTTCCTTCTGCATCGGCCTGAACTGTAAAAGTATCCCGCCCACCGCTGGGATTATTTACTTTATAGGTTATCGTAGAATATGGTTCAAAACCAGCTACCTCACCTCCGACTAACCCAGGATAAAGGATTTTTCCGTCTCGCACTACCGGACTTGTTGGCGTATTCCAACCAACTAAAATCGTTTCCTTTGCAGGAAGAACTTTTCCGTCTCGCACTCGCACTGCCGGTTCGGCTAAAGCGTTACTTACTATCCTATTCTCAGCATTACTAAGAGAGGTGATTATCTTCTGGCTATCTGGGTGCTCTAGCCCCAACTCTCTAAGTGTTGTTATTTGCTCTCTAAGTTTCGGGGAAATCGTTGGTTCAGAAGTCGGCTCAATACTATTACTGGGCAGTTTTCCTATATCAAAATCTAAACCTCTCATGTGCGCCGCAACAGCCTGAGAACCTGTTGCGCTAACTCCCCCTAAATTACCGAATAATTTCAACATACTTTCTATGGTAAATGTTGGTCCCCCACCAACAGTAGGACACATCTTTAAACCATAATAGCGCCTTAAGGTATTCATTTCCGCTTCAGGTAAAATCAGTGGCTGATCTATAGGAGCGGTATTATCGCCTCTTAAAACCTGTATATCCGGCCTCATATTTGCATTGGTCTTTGGCCCCTCCAAATCAATCAAGGCTTTGCCGATTGCGTAGTCCACTCCCAATTGCGATCCCTGTAACCCTCTCAAAGAAAGGATTAAATCATAATTTATTTTCTCTTTAGAGAAACCAAGGTCTGAGAAATTTTTCGCATACTGCTGCGATTCCA
>CAIWXV010000082.1 GCA_903916765.1 uncultured Dehalococcoidia bacterium
CCATACTCATCCCTCCGGAAGAACCGGATCGCAATCCGGTTCTTCCTTGGACTAATATTCTACGATAATAGTCTTATCAATAAAACAGTTTCTATTGAATCTCTCTATTATATTACATGAGGACATATGGTTAACTCATCTTTTCCCATACGTCCTCATGTATTCAAGTGTAACTAGGTTTCCATAGATTTCCGATTAGCTTTACATTAGTATCCCAGAGATTCCTTAAGGTCCTCATTAACCCACAGACGGGAGAAGTGAACGTTATAACCCATTACACCGCCTACACATATTTCCCCATGATACTGTTTCACCCATGGTTGCCAGACGCTATAATTGTTTTGTCCAGGGAACAGAATATAGGGTATGTCCCTGTATAGCATTATGACCGCCTGCTTGATCAGAGTATTTTGTGTGGCAGGATCCGTGGTTTGTAGTAACGTGTTAAGTAAGGTATCGAATGCGGGGTTGTTGTAGTTCCCGACATTATAAAAGTTTGTTGAGGAAGTCCATGTTAGACAGTTAATAGGACCGGTTATTCCTCCGGTTACTGTGCCTATTCCATGGAAGGTTCTACCAAATAGCCTACCCGAGGTACTCGCTAGGTCTAGAGTAATGAGGTTGCAATTGATGCCAATCGCCTTCCAGTACCCGGCGATTAATTGACACCGGTCTGATACTCCAGGCACCGGCCAAACTAGTAAATCAATATTAGTTGGATAGCCATTGGGGTATCCGGCGGCAGTCATCAGTGCTTTAGCCTTTGTGACATTATATGAGTAAAGTTCCTGAATATCTGCCGGCATCTTCTCTAGTGGCGTATAAATGTCTCCCCATATCGACATTACAGGGAAGACTAAAGGTACGCCTTGACCACCAAGATAATTTTTTATAATACCCTGATAGTCGATTGCCATCGACAAAGCCTGTCTTACTCTGATGTCATTGAATGGTGCCTCATTATGTTTGAAAACGAATATCGGATTGGTACCTGGTTCAGGATATGCTACAGATAATAGTTGGGGAGTCGTGTTCTTTAGATTTAGGTAGTTGGTCATGGATAATGTCTGCGCTATATCAAGCTTGCCAGTACGCAGGGCTGCCGTTACAGTGGTTTCATCGCGTATTATAGGTGCCTGAATCTTATCCACATAGGGTAACTTGTTCCCCGGGATTATCTCGTCGGTTCTCCAGTAGGCAGGATTCGCTACGAAGGTTTCACTATTACCTGCAACATAGTCGGTCATCATGAAAGCACCTGTCCCGACAAAGTTCTTCCAATCCCTGAGATTCCCGTAGGTGGTTACCAGTTCCGGTGCATAGATATAAACCCTGCCGAAAATGATATCTGCCATTGCATTACAATATGACTGTTTCCACTTGAACACTACCGTCCATTTATCCGTAGTAGTGATTGATGCAATGTATGACCGCCACTCGGAGGGTGCTGAGGTATTATCCTGGTATCGCTGGTAGCAATAGCGTACATCCTCTGCGACAAGCTCTCTGCCGTTCACCGGTGCCTTGTTCTGGAAATGGATTCCCTGACGGATGTGCACAGTAAGCGTTAATGGGTCAGTCATTTCCCAGCTTTCTGCCAGATTTCCTACGCCATACTTGGCATAGTCAAAATACGAACCGTGCAGGAACAGCACTTCGCCAGTACCCGCTCCGGCTTTAGTCCAGTCTCCAATACCCAGTTTCTCAAATACATTATTAAGTGTGTAAGGTGCGGTCCCATCACCATTGCCTGGGTCCATAGAGACTGGGTCCACGTACAACGGTCTTAAGGTGCCGCCATATTGGGGCTTTTCCACCATCCTCCCCATGAAATCTTTAACCATTTCTATTTCCGAAGTTGTTGTGGTGGTGGTTGTTGCCACCGTAGTGACTGCTGTGGTTGTTGTGGTTGCGGTTACTGTGGCCGTGGTGGCTGGCGTTGTCGTGCAAGATGATAACAACATGGCTGCTATCATCAAACAACTCAAACCCAACCATAGGATTCTACTTTTCATTTACTCCTCCTCTTTTAGGTTTCGTATTTTTTAATTCTGCATTATATTAGTTTGTGAATATCTCAAAACTCCAATGATACCAAGTAACTATCCCTTTGATTGATACGTGAGGATGTATAACCGGGAGGTTTGCCACACATCCTCCGTATCGGTTCATGGTGAACTGCTTCTTACATACCGGTATAATCCTCTTGTAATTTTGCCTTCCTTATATTGGTTAGGGCAAGATACAAGTTAGTCACCATTTGCTAACTGGTAGTTTGACCACTACAATATCATTGACATATCAATTTGTCAAGTGTTTCCGGGTAATCTAAATGGAGCGAGGATGTCGTCTTAGGAAGTCGAGGATTATACGATGTACTTCTTCAGGCTTTTCAGCAACAAATGCATGCCTCAAACCCTTCAGTATAACAAGCTCAGCGTCAGGGATTCGAGAAGAGAGAATCCTGGCATTCGCTACTAGTACTCCCGGGTCGGCTGACCCGTGGATAATTAAGGTGGGAGCTTTTATCTGCGGTAAACGGTTATATGTGTCGTGATGCATAATTGCCTCAGCCTGTCTCTTATATCCGTGAAGCGGAGTAGGGTATTCCAATCTTTGAGCCATCATGGTATCTAAAATATTCGGATGTGCTTTAATAAACCCTGGACTAAAAAGGAAAGGAAGTTGTCCTTCCATCCTTTGTCTTTCGGTAATCTGCTTCATACGTTCCTCGTCGAAGAGGTTCTCATTTGATACTGGGCCCCGTGTAATTGCATGGGTACCACCGCAGTGAGTACATGCTAAAATGAGGCTAATCACCTGCTTTGGAGAGTTAATAGCAAACTCTTGGGCAATCAGTCCTCCCATAGAAGCACCACAGATATGAGCTGCATCGATATCGAGGATATCAAGCAATCCTTTAACATCTTCAGCCATTGTCTTGGTAGTGTAGGAGATATCAGGTTTATCACTCCGGCCAGTGCCCCTATTGTCGAAAGTTATTACTTTATACTTACGAGAAAATACCATAACTTGACTGATCCAACTTGAAGAATTAGAACCATAACCCTGTATCAAAACCAGTGGTTCTCCTTCTCCGTGAATCTCGTAATAGATGTTTATACCATTGGCTTTAGTTATCGACATCTTACTATCCTCCTCTAAATTATTTATTCGGGTTTAAACGCCAGATAAGTTTTCTTCTCAGCACCTTCACCGCGGTGTAAATAAGTTGCTGCAAGGGGAGTTCCAATCTTGATTAATTCAGGTTTGTTTGCATCAATACCTTCAATTCTAGCATCTACCTTTGGGCCTTCTTCTAGTTCAATCACGCCTGCAATATAGGGATGTTTTCTATCATAACCTTCTTTCACCATATAAGGAGGCCCTACGAAAATACTGGTAAACGCAGATAGTTTTCCAATTCCCTTAATTGGAACCCACTCCATCTTGGTGTTATTACATTTAGGGCAAAACGGGCGTGGGGGCACAAATAATTCCCTGCAGATTTTACATCGCGAGCCCATTAATTTTTCTTCGTTCAGGAATTGCTGAAAGGAATTATCGGAAAACGGTCTATCTTCCATAATTTTATCTCCTCTCAAGAATTGTCATCGTGCATGTGCCACCGGTACCACCGAGGTTTTGAGTAGCTCCAACACGCAGATTCTTATTTGGGATTTGCCGTGCACCGGCTTCACCTCTTAACTGTTTCCAAATCTCATAAAGCTGTCCGACTCCGGTTGCTCCCACGGGGTGCCCTTTACACTTGAGCCCACCGGATGTGTTGATAGGTTTGGAGCCATCTAATCTTGTATGACCTTCAGCCACAGCTTTGTATCCTTCTCCGGGTTTGAAGAAACCAATGTCTTCGATATGGATAATTTCAGCTATAGAGAAGCAATCATGTACCTCTGCAAATTGTATATCTTCAGGCTTTAGCCCCGACATTTCATAGGCTTCTTTGGCAGCGTATCTGGTAGCTTCGAAATAAGTGAGAGAATCGGCGGCATGTAAACCTCTACCGCTTCCCTGTCCGATTCCGGCAACGTACAACGGTTTATCGGTGAAATTACGCGCGATATCTTCGGCAACTAACAACATACAACTGGCACCATCACTAATCGGGCAGCAATCGAAAAGATGCATCGGCCAGGCGACTACCGGATTGGCTACCGGGTCGCTAAGGAATTCCTTTTCAGTCGTCCATGGTGATACCGATTCGCCTTTGGCTTTACATTTCTCGATTTTGGCATTCATTATTTCGCGAATTGTCATGTTGTATTGTGCCCGTGGATTTAAAGGAGCATTATTATGACTTTTAATGGTAACATTCATCAGATGCTCCCGGTTGGCACCATACTGGTGAAAATAAGCAGTTGCCAAAGCACCAAAAACACCGGGGAAAGTAAAACCGGCTTCTCTTTCATAAGAAATTGATGCCATCGCTAATCCTTCGGTCACTTCCTCTGTGGTACGCTTAGACATATCTTCCACTCCCCCAACCAAAACAATGTCGTAGAATCCGGAGGCAATTGCAAAGACACCCTCGCGGAACGAGAGAGCACTGGATGCGCAGGCACCTTCGGTTCTAGTTGCAGGTTTGGGAGTATGTCCGATGAGGTCGGATAAAATAGGACCCCAATGTGCTTGATGCACGAAGAAATCATTGGTAAAGTTACCGATATAAAGAGCCTCGATATCTTTAGGGTCGAATCCTTTATCAACCGAAGTACGCATATCCTGGAAAGCTTCTACAAAAAAATCTTTAGAATTCCGGTCTTTATAAATGCCGAATTTTGACATTCCTGCGCCGACTACTGCTACTCCCCTAGCTAGCTTGTGTCTCTTTCGCATGGTTCAATTTCCCCCCTTATTCTATTTAGAGTGAGGATGGATTCGTTTGCGGACTTGAATCTGACAGAAGTCTTGTCTGCTTTATATTCTTAAATCAACCTATGGTTACTGGAGAATCGTTTAGCTAAATGCGTTCGAAGATAGTTGCCGGTGCCATAGCACCGCCGGTACAGAGTGTAACTAAAGCGTATTTGGCTTTCCGTCGTATTAATTCGTGAATAGCAGTAATGCTCAGACGGCATCCGGAATTGCCTACAGGGTGACCTAAAGCCAGCGCACCACCATTAACATTGAGTTTTTCCATTGGAGCATTTAGCTCCTTTGCCCAGGCTAAGGGTATGGGGGCGAATGCCTCATTGACTTCAAAGATATCGATATCATTCATAGTCAATCCAGCTTTCTTCAGGATCTTTGGAGTTGCATATATCGGACCTGTCAGCATCAATATCGGGTCACTTCCCACTACAGCATTAGCTTTTATTCTTGCCAATGGGGTCAGTTTCAGTTCTTTAACTTTCTCCTCGCTCATTAATACTACAGCAGAGGCGCCATCAGTAACAGAGCTGGAAGTACCTGCAGTTATCCATTCGGTACCCAGAACCGGACTGAGGGTTGCCAGTTTTTCCAGGCTCGTATCCGGTCGGATCGGTTCATCCTTTTCCATAACAATCTTATTTCGGTCCTTGTCTAGTCCACTGGTTGGTACGATCTCTTTTTTAAAGTAGCCATTTACCGTTGCCCGGTATGCTTTAGCGTGGCTGGCAACGGTAAATTCCTCACATTCGTGCCTTGAAATGTTCCATTTTTTTGCGATGGCTTGAGCAGCTTGTCCTTGATTATAAAACTCACTGCCTTTCAATCGCTTAAAGAAAAACTCTCCGTAGGGTTCTCCCTGCGGCTGCCCGTTCGGGAGGGTACCGCCAATATCTGAAGCAATCGGATATTTACTCATCATTTCGATACCGCTGGCGATGACCACGTCTAGCGTATTTGAGGCAATCATACCATAGGCCATTTGTATTGCCGTCAAGGAACTGCCGCACTGGCGGTTTATACTCGTACCTGGTACCGAATCCGGCAAGTTTGAAGCAAAGACTCCCATACGTCCCAGTGTAAATCCCTGCTCACCAACTTGATAAACTGTGCCGTTAATGACATCCTCAACGAGGCTAGGATCTATGCTTGCACGTCCAACCGCTGCATCCAATACATGGCCAAGTAACATTGCCGGAAGCCACTCTCGTAAATACCCGTTCCGCTTTCCAATTGGCGTTCTGGCAGCACTAACTACTAATACGTCTTTCATGTTGTAACCTCAGCATATATTTTTCACTCAGCATATCGGCGACCCGATGGTACAGAACATTCTACTAATATTCTTCCCAAAAAACAAATTAATGTAGGATAAGAATTCAGGTGATGGTCTCTTTTTACATAATATCATTATGCGATATTATAATTTAACCTTTGTTGACAACATACCTTGCCCTCTTTTATGATACTTGTGATATATATTTGCTGGTGATTGAGACGATGGGTGTCAGAATGCCTCATTTCGAGTTTGGAGGAGTAAATTTCTCATGAATATTATCCTAATGATATTTGACTCACTGCGTAAGGACTGTGTCGGATTCTATGGA
>CAIWXV010000083.1 GCA_903916765.1 uncultured Dehalococcoidia bacterium
ATACCGTTGTGGTCATATCGGCACGTTTCGTTTTCCACGAAACCACGAATGGCCCTTTTAATCGCTCAGATACAGAATTTGCCCCCTGGGCGCCAGAGGAAACTGATGTCAGTGAAGGAAGTCTCTTCTTATGCAATTCATTACAACGAATGGGAGTATCATATGATTCATAGTCTTGTTATTGGAGGGACGAGAGGAGTTGGCAGAGAGGTAGTCAAACTATTTGCCAGTCAGGGGCACACTGTATCGGTTATCGGTAAGCGGCCTTCTCTGGCTGCAGATGCGGCCTCCGACAATGTCCGTTACTGGACGATGGATTTTACCAACGAAACGGAGTTGCTAGCCGCATTGACAGGAATCGTTAAACGCGGGAAGTTGTGTAATCTCGTTTTCGCCCATCGCTACAAAGGTAATGAAGATCCGTGGGATGGAGAGCTGGCAACAAGCCTTACCGCAACGAAGAAGATCATTGAGCGATTATCTGCGGAATTTTGCAAAGATAGTGACAATTCAATCGTGCTTACCAGTTCGATTGTGAGCCATCTAATTGCCGACGAACAGCCGTTGGGGTATCACGTGGCTAAGGCCGGCCTGAACCAGATGGCACGTTTCTATGCCGTGACGCTTGGCAAACAAGGTATCAGGGTCAATTCGGTTTCTCCCAGTGTCTTTATCAAGGAGGAGTCGCAGGAGTACTACCGGAGCAATCCTGACCTGTGTCAACTTTTCAGTAAAATAACCCCGCTGGGTCGTATGGGGACTGCAAGGGAGATTGCCAGCGTCATCGTCTTCCTGTGCAGTCCGGCGGCGTCCTACGTCACCGGCCAGGATATCGTAGTGGATGGCGGCATTTCCCTTCAGGCACAACCTGCGCTGGCACGCAAAATATGAAGCAGCCATGGACGTAAAAACATACCATTAGTCGGGATGGTAAACACCTGAGGATATAACCAACATGGAAAATATAAGGGAGATGAAAAATGGCAAGCTATAATAGAAGCGATTGCAGGCTCTGCGGGAGCGAGAATATAGATATGGTGCTTCATATGTCACCGACGCCATTGGGCGACCATTACATTTCCGCTGATGAGCTTTCGATGATAGAGAAGACCCATGCTGTAGACCTATATTTATGTGGTGATTGCGGTTTGGCACAGCTACCTGAAACGTTGGACGCGGCAGAGGTTTATGGTAGATATATTTATACAACTAGCGACAGCTTAGGGCTTGTAGAACATTTTGATAAAAGCGTATCTATAATAATAGAGAAGTTCAAGCCAGAAAAAGGATCTTTAATAGTAGATATAGGTAGCAATGATGGCTCCTACTTAAAGCTATACCAATCTAAAGGGATGCAAGTATTGGGAGTCGAGCCTGCCTCAAGCATAGCCAAGGGCGCATCACTTGCCAATGTTCCCACAATAAACGAATTCTTCAGTAAAAAAGTAGCTGAAGGCATAGTTGGAAATTATGGGAAAGCCGCTATAGTTGCGGCGAACAATACTTTTGCAAATGTAGATAATCTACATGATTTTGTGGAAAATATGAAGAGTATCCTGAAGGAGGATGGCGTA
>CAIWXV010000084.1 GCA_903916765.1 uncultured Dehalococcoidia bacterium
GGAGAAGGTACCATCTTAACTCTAATTGTTCCCAAAGAACGCTGGAAGAAATAAGATAGCATATCGCTTCGAAGAAGGAAATTACTCTGGCGGGTAGGGGATGGGTGAAATATTAAGCTCGATTATGAATCGGACTTGCCTGTAGCCTCATCGGGATGTTGTAACATTGACCAACGAGTTTCCTGCTCTTTACGTTTCTTTTCGGTTTGCTCGAGTTGTTCTACCTGATTTAGCAGTTTTTCATGGTCACGGCGATATTTCTCTACTTCAGCTTCCAATTCCGGGATGCGTTTTAAGGCAGAAAATGCCTTAATCAGAAGTTCTATCATCTGGTCGAGCGAGACATCTTGTGGTGTGGCAATTGCTGCCGGTTTATCAATCGGCTTTTCCCGGGCTGTTTTTACTGTTTTGGGAGCTTTGGTACCAGGTAAGAGACCTGTGCGGGTAAATTCCTTGCGGTGCAGATCAATTGCCTGACGACTGACGCCGAATTGTGAGGCAATACTCTGGGAGGTTTCCCCTTCCTTTAATAATTGCAGGACTATGTTGCGGTCAACGATGGCTTTTCTTGCCATAACTTCTACTTCCTCATCACTTGATTGGCTTTCATACTAGCAAACCTCTAAGCCGGTGTCAAGTAATAAAATATTTAATAATTGCGTGCTAGTGTAGTCTCCACTACCGACAATATATTTTTGATTAGGTTGCAAGTGAATTGTGATTGGTAGTGCCTTTATTACGGCAATGATTGGATGTGTTGCTTTAGATCCTTTAGTTGTTTACCACCCTGTCGTTTGGATAGTAGGGAAGTGTAGCGGAATACATTTTTTGCTTTACCATGTATGATAATTACTTGCTTCATTTATTTACCCCCACAAGTTATTACTTGCTATCTTGCATTATAGCAAGTAAGGCAAGTAATATGCAAGTATACTTATGACAAGTTATAGCAAGTAATGAAAATTTAACTGATAACTCGCCTGCGAATAACTTGTAAGTCAAATGCATGCAAGTTATGCCTAGTTTTTCTGCAAGTTATGGATGGTTGGTAATCTCTCTACCTCACCCAATCTCTTTGTTTCTCGCAAATGCTAGTGTTTTGGGCAGTGTTTGAGTGCATTGTCGAATTGTGGGAATATTCAGGGACTTGAGTGAGGAAAATTTCAGTAACGGCAGGTAAATTCGAGATTAATCAATAGTGATGACTTCTGCCGTTTTTTTCTTTCTCTTTTCCGTCAGCCAGGCAATTAAAATACTCAGTTGATACAGGACTATCAATGTCCCGGCGACAATAGTCTGGTTGATTGCGTCCGGGGTGGGAGTGATGGCTGCAGATACGATGAATGAGACAATAATAACTATTTTCTGCTTGTTCATTAGCCAGCGTGCGGAAATGACACCGATGCGAGCCAGAAAAGCTACCACCACCGGCATTTCGAAAATCAATCCGATGGTGAGTAAGAGGTTAATGACGAAGTTGACATAATTACTCAAACGAGGTTGAATCAAAGCAACATTAGAACCAAAACCCAGCAGAAAATGTGTTGCCGGCGGGATAAGAAACTTGTATCCGAAATAAATTCCGCCGAAGAACATCACGAGTATCCACGGCAGGAAGAGCA
Organism: uncultured Dehalococcoidia bacterium; assembly: GCA_903916765.1. Taxonomy (GTDB): domain Bacteria; phylum Chloroflexota; class Dehalococcoidia; order Dehalococcoidales; family Fen-1064; genus Fen-1064. The sequence goes on from CAIWXV010000084.1 coordinate 1,623, forward strand.
GAACTGATTTCTTTTCGCGGGAGGTGAGTGCCGGTATTACAAACATCATGATGTTGTACATAATGACGGGCATTGCCGCAATGATTCCGACAATAAAACATACCTTCATATAGGTGGAGAAAGCCTCTGTGACCTCGATAAAGATGAATTGAACGTTACCCGCGGGGACTTTCAGAAAATTGATAATCTGGTCGGCAAAAAAGAACGAAGCCGCAGTCGTGATGACAACGGCAATCAGACTCCAGAGGACTCGTTTCCGCAATTCACGGAGATGCCCGAGAATGCCTAGTTTTTTGTTTTCACTCATATCTTATGCTGATAAATACCTGAAGGTGGAGAGTTGTCTTGAGGATAATTTGATATTACGGTTTTTTAGTGGGCTGAGATGAGACGGATCCCTTCTTCTTTTCCTCACCCAGTTCTTTCTCAAGATTGGTTGTCATGTCCATAGAAGCTTTTTTAATGTTGCGGCTAATCCTGCCTAGACTCTTGCCGAAATCGGCAATCTTGTTTGGCCCGATGACAATGATGGCGACCAACAGTATCATTAGTATTTCTTGCGTGCCGATTTGCGAGAAAAAGTCCATTACCCATCTCCCTCGACCATTCGCGATGACAAAGTACGATGAAGAATCGAGTTCTACTAGCTGTTTTTCTTTTTGGACTTGGTTGTTTTCTTGACTCTGTCTTGGCTGGTAGTTTCTTCTTCGTCTAAGCCTGCCTGGCTTCTCTTAAAGGAGCGGATAGCCTTACCCATTGCTTCCCCGACTTGTGGCAGTTTGCCAACGCCAAAGAAAATGAAGATGATAACAAGAATAAGAATTATTTCCGGTAAGCCGATACTCTTCATATCTGTCCTCCTCCCATATGGAATAACCTATTATAAACCCCTCAATATCTTTTAGCTACTACACGAATATAGTTAAATTGGCGCATAGTGTCAAGCTTGAAGGTACGCCTTATCGGTGAATTTTAACCTTTCTGTCCTTTATTATGATAGTAAATACCTTTGACAAAATGATGTGTTTTAGGTAGAATTGAAGTGATTTTGCGGGATTAGTTCAGGGGTAGAACGCCTGCTTTCCAAGCAGGTTGTCACGGGTTCGAATCCCGTATCCCGCTCCATAATAAAATAATTCACATATTATCAGATATTAATACTTTCATTACGGATAAATGGATGTGGAAGGAGTGACATTAATGGAAATTAAGAAAGTTGGTGTAATTGGGTGTGGATTGATGGGTAGTGGTATTGCTCAGGTTTGTGCTCAGGCAGGTTTGGATGTTAAGGTGTCGGAAGCCAATGATGCCTTGCTGCAAAAAGGCTTGGGTGCTATGAAAGCAGGTTTGAGCCGCAATGTGGAAAAAGGCAGAATGACCAAAGAAGATATGGAAGGCATTCTCAGTCGTATCAAAGGAACAACCAATATAGCAGATTTCTCCGATCGTGACTTGGTGATTGAAGCCATTACCGAGAATATGGATTTGAAAAAGAAAATATTCGCCGAGTTAGACAAGATTTGCCTCCCCACTGCTCTTCTGGCAACTAATACCTCGTGTTTATCTATCATTGAAATGGCTATGGTTACCAAGAGACCGGACAAGGTTCTTGGCCTCCATTTCTTCAATCCTGTGCCTATCATGAAACTACTTGAAATGGTCAAGACTATTGCTACCAGTGCTGAGGTCCTCGAAGCCGGCAAGCAATTTGGTGAGAAAGTGGGTAAGAAAGTCATCGTTGCAAAAGACAGCCCGGGTTTTATCGTGAACCGTTTGGGCATTCCGTTCATGCTGGATGCTATTCGTATGCTGGATAGTGGACTCGCCACCAAAGAAGATATCGATACAGGGGTTCTTTTAGGATTTAATCATCCGATGGGTCCCCTGACCCTCTGCGATATGGTCGGGTTGGATACACTCTATTTCATTGCCAATGCTATGTACGCTGAACTGAAAGACCCGAAGTTTGCGGCTCCGTCTCTGTTGGGTAAGATGGTAGCGGCTGGTTGGCTCGGGCGGAAGACCGACAAAGGTTTCTACGACTACAAGTAAGCAATCGGTTTCTTGCTTCGGATAAAGATAAGAGGGGCTTGCCTTAGACAAGCCCCTCTTTATATTGATAAGAATCAGCCGTGAAAGTTATTTTTCGGTGATTGTAACCGTGTCGATATACACATCTACTGTTGGGGAGGAAGTTTCGCCGTTTACGGTTTTGACCGAGACGTTACCGATTGCCTGGACGACATCGAAACCAGTGGTTACCAATCCGAAAATAGTGTAGCTTTTAGGAAGGGTATTGGTAAGATTGGTCAGGGTGATGAAAAATTGACTGCCATTGGTATTCATTCCCGCGTTAGCCATCGCTAAAGTTCCCTTGATATAATCTCGTGTTATGGTCTCGTCATTGAACTGGTAACCCGGACCCCCTCTCCCTGTTCCTGTCGGGTCGCCACTCTGAATAACGAACCCCTTTACGACCCTGTGGAATTTTACTCCGTTATAGAAACCCTCGTGAGCCAGAAAGACGAAGTTATTGACGGCAAGAGGCGCATCCTTGGGGAAAAGTTGTACAACGATATCGCCGTAGTTAGTCTTGATGGTTGCTGTATACTCTTTATTCTGGTCGATAGTCATTGGCGGTGCTGTCGAATAAGTTTTTTTCACATTACCTCCGCAAGAAGTTATTAGCAAACATAGAGTAATAATAGTGATGCCGATAATATACAGCTTGTTTTTGGGCATAATTCATTTGTTCCTTTCTCATCAGTATATGGTGAAGTATTTTTTACACAAGTAAATTGAGTGTCGATGGCAAAATGCTGAAGCGTGCC
>CAIWXV010000085.1 GCA_903916765.1 uncultured Dehalococcoidia bacterium
ACAGGAAAATTGCTAGCGAAAGCCAGTGATATTATACGAGGTTATGTAAAATGACTGACATAAAAGTGCTATTATTCGTCGGCTGGTTCTTTTCTCATGGTTAGAATCAAACTAACCAGGCTGATGGCAGTAACAAGACTACCCAGACTAAGTAATGTTGGTCTCATGGTAGTAACACAGATATGTGTCGGCATCGTACAAATTCCAATTAATTTTGTTGGGATTAGCATTACAGCCGCTCCCATCACAATACCCAAGATAGCGAGACTTCTGGCAGTTTCTTTTTTTCGAGTAATAATCATCAAGATTCCGACAACACCAATAGGAAGTGCAGCAATCATTTCAGCCTGAGCAGACCAGTGGCATTTCATCGGTTGGGTTTTTCCGCTGGTTAAAGTCACCAGGTCAGAGCAGTCAGTAAACTGGGGAAGGACACCAATTGCAATCGCCGCGATGACTAGCACAATGCCAAAATATTTTAACATCGCTCCTCCTATTATAATAAATACAAAACTATAGATACCCAAATGTTATGAAAATGTAATCTGTTGGTAGTAGATTATATAGCTATTTCAGATAAATTACTAGATAAGATTCTTAATGTATTATCTAGTAATTTATCCTAGATACCTTTGGTATCATCATCCTGATGGGAAAGTCCCCCAATACGATATCGAATGTCAGTGCAGAAAGCCCAAACCGGGGCACTTACTTCAAGCAAAGGACGTTTTCAAACTCGATTTCGGGGAATGCTATATGGTCGGTGATAATCTGACGGATATTAGGGCAGGGCAGAGTGTTGGGTGCAAGACCATCTTAATTGGGAAAAAGAAATGCGAAATGTGTAGTATGATGGAAGAACACGGTATAAAACCTGATATTATTGCCGGTAACTTATCTGCGGCTGTTGCTAATATTTTGAATTTGGAGGGATAGAATGGAGATATTTATTGATACTGCTAATGTAAAAGAGATTAATAAGTGGTTGGAATATGGCATCATCGATGGTGTCACAACCAATCCATCTATCATGTTTAGGGATGGTATTTACGATATAGAAAAGGGTGCGAAGGAAATAGCACATCTCATTGAACCTCGCCCCTTAAGTGTCGAGGTAACGACCAATGACCTGAATGAAATGTTAAGTCAAGCTAGGCAATTTGCCCAATGGGCAAATAACATCGTAGTAAAGATTCCGCAGATAACGGCAGATGGTGTTCCGTGTTACGGTGTGATGAAACAACTGGAGAATGACGGATTAAAAGTGAATTCTACCGTGGCATTATCTTTCGGACAGGTGATACTGGCGGCTAAAGCTGGAGCAACTTATATCAGTATTTTTGCTGGCAGAATATCGGATGAGGGCGGTAATTCACCCGAGGTTATCCGTAACTCTGTAGATTGGCTGAAACGTTGGAATTACAAAAGTAAAATAATAGTCGCCAGTATAAGGTCGGTAGGGGACATTCTGAATGCGGCGTTAGCTGGTGCCCATGTCATTACTATTCCCCCCGAATTTGTAGGGAAAATGGCTGACCACAAAAATACCAGAGAAAGTGTGAAGCAGTTTATTAAAGATGCTCAAAAAGCACTGGATATGATGGGGAACGTCAAGAAAACATAAAGTATTTTTTCTTTGATTGGTGGTATGAGGATGACATGGCAAGATAAAGGCGTCTGGTGCCTATTGTTCAGGATAGATTCCATTAAATTTATGATGTCGTTAACTGATAAGAGTATGTAGCGTTGTGACTAAAGAGTTGGGTTCCGATTCTGATGCAGAGAAAGGTCCTGGCATTCTTGGCTCGGTTGATGTGCCTTCTGAATCCGTAGAGAAGATTTCCGCATTTACGTCGTTGCGCGTTCCGAACTTCCGGTTCCTGTTGGGAGGAAGTGTCCTCTCGAACGCAGCCCAGTGGATTCAGCAGATAACATTGAGCTGGCTTGTTTATGACCTGACGGGCTCAGGCACGATACTGGGGACTATCAATCTGGTTCGGGCGGCGGCATCTTTGTGCATGATACCGTTAGCCGGACTCCTGGTAGATCGTCTGAACCGTCGTAAGCTTATCACCATCGAGAACAGTTGGTTGTTTGTTATCACTTTTGCCCTTGGACTCGCACTTCTTCTCGGTCAATCTAATATATCGTACCTCTTCGTATTCGCCTTCATGGGTGGTATGGTACAAACCATTGACATGACCCTGCGACAGGTTCTTATCTTTGACATAGTGCCCCGTTCTCTTACTCCCAATGCCGTGGCGCTTATCCAAACAGGATGGAGTCTGATGCGTGTGGTTGGCCCCGCACTAGGTGGGTTTTTCATCCTCTGGTTTGGTGTCGGAGGTAACTTCCTCATACAGGCCGGCGCCTATGTACTTGTTGCCATCACTATTTTACGAATTAAGTTTCCAGCACGGAAACCGGCCCATATTGTCCGGAGTTCTCCGTTGCAAGATATCAAAGATGGTGTACAGTACGTGGTGAAGCAGCGTGTCACCCGGATTTTTATGATGATGGGAGTTATCATGCCACTCCTCACTATTCCGATATTCAGTGTCCTGCCAACAATCTACGCCGTGCAAGTTTTTGGAGATGACTCTGGTAGGATTTTAGGACTCCTGATGGCATCTGTGGGGGTAGGCGGTGTTGTTGGGGGGATCGTCATTGCCTCACTGGGGCGGTTTGAGCACCGGGGGCGCCTGCAACTCGTGTCACTTTTTCTGCTCAGCATCTCGCTAATAGCTTTTGCCTTCAGTTCAGCGCTGTTGTTAGCTTTATTCTGTCTGGTGCTGGCGGGATTCTTTGAAATGATTTTCCTTGTTACCAACCAGACTCTGCTTCAGCTTTCCATACCGGACCATTTACGAGGTCGAGTAACCGCTGTTGTCAACTTGAGCTATGCGATTATGCCCCTCGGCAGTTTATTGGCCGGGGCCGGTTCCGACTTGCTCGGGGGACCGAAAGTGATTACCATTATCCTCGCTGGTATTGCCGCGGGAATAGCTGTTTTGATTTACCTGTTCTCTCCTACCGTCCGCAACTATCGGTTGAGCCAGGGTATGGTGTCTGATGGGTCGAGGGTAACAAAAAACTTCGACGTCTAGAGGGCTACTAACAGTGGCTCATTCAGCTCTATTTCGTTTGAATATGCCACTGTTGCCGGCCATGTCTCGTAAGATTGCGTAAAATCTGAGTTCTTCTGTTGTAAAAATGCTTTCCGAATTACAATATTGCCGAGATTGGTATTCAGAGTATTACAATATTTGATGAATTATTATATAATAATTCAAGAGCGATTATCGCTGAATTTATTGGTAGCGTAAAGCTATTCAGCTTTTACTGTTAGTAGAATCTCTGATTTATTTTCTATCTAGTTACCAGCAAAGGGGAGGCAATGAGAAAAAGTCGGATTGGTATTCTTACCGGTGGCGGAGATTGCGCGGGATTGAATCCCGCTATCAAATGGGTGGTAAAGGCCGCTCTGGATGAGCGTCTTATGGCGGAGAGAGGGAAGCAGTATGAAGTTGTGGGTATCCATAATGGTTGGGAAGGGTTAATTAATATCGAATCGTCCATTGTACCTTTGGATGAGGAGATTGTCAGGACGTGGGATAGGTACGGCGGTACCATGCTCGGAACTTCTCGTACGAATCCGTATAATGCTAAGAATGACTGCTCCAAAACTGTCATTGCCAATATTGAAAAACTTAAGTTGGATGCATTGGTAGCTATCGGCGGTGATGATACCCTTAGTGTTGCCAGCAAGCTGTCCAAAGAAGGGGTAAAAATTGTCGGTATTCCTAAGACAATCGACAAGGACCTTTGTGAGACTGATTATACCCTCGGGTTTGAGACTGCCGTGGAGGTTATTACCGAAGAAATCGACCGTTTGAGAACCACTGCCGGTTCCCACGGGAGGATATTTATCGTGGAAACAATGGGTAGAGATGCCGGCTGGTTGGCTCTGGAGGGAGGAGAATCGAGCGGTGCTTTTATCATACTCATCCCGGAGTGCGATTTCTCTATTGAAAAAGTAAATAATCTGGTGATGGAAGCTAGAGAAGCCGGTATGAGATATGAGATTATCGTTGTCGCGGAAGGTGCTAAGCCGACTGGTGGCACGCAGTTCCTCAAAGAGAGCTGCGAGGATGCCTTCGGACATAAGCGGCTTGGCGGCATTGGCGAATTACTGGCGGCTGAAATTCAGCAGGCTACAAAGATAGAGACACGCAGTATCAACTTGAGCCATCTGCAAAGAGGCGGAACTCCTTGTGCTTACGACCGCAGAATGGGGCGGTATTTCGGTATTGCAGCCGTCGACCTGCTGACACATAATAGATATGGGTTGATGGTTTGTTATCGAAACGGTAAGGTTACCAGTTCTCCCCTTGAAAATGTAATCGGCAGGACGAACCGTGTGAATATCGAAACTCAATACGATGTGGACAGATATAATGGAAGACATACGATAATCGGTAAAGAAATGCACTCCGGGAAACCGGAGTAGCTTTCAGGATATTCAGGAAAGAAAAGGATGAAAATGACTGATACAAATATGATTGATGTTTTGGTAAGAGACGCCGTATTCGGTACTGAGGAAGTCAAGAAAAATAGTCGGCTGAAGATTCGCGAGCTTGCGGCGGAACGCGGTATTGTGTCGGCAAGTATCGATGGCCTTTATCTGGCGGCGGGCAAAGGAGCTTACTCCGGTATTACGGTCCCGGCATCGAACATCCGCGGTATTACCTATGATGTATCCAGAGCAATGTTCAGTGCCGTTATTAAGGACAAGGTCGGACCTTTTATTTTCGAGATCGCTCGTTCTGAAATGGGTTATACGTTACAAAGACCTGACGAGTATGCCGTTTGTATATTGGCGGCGGCAATCAGGGAAGGATATAAGGGACTGGTTTTTATTCAGGGAGACCATTTCCAGGTCAGCCGTAAGAAATACAGTCTGGCTCCGGAACAGGAACTTTTCGCTATCAAAGAATTAATACGTGAAGCTGTGAATGCCGGCTTTCTAAATATTGACATCGATGCCTCTACAATCGTCGATATGGAAAAGCCGACAATAGAGGAACAGCAGGAAGAAAATTGCAAAATTACAGCCGATATGACCAAATTTATGCGGGAAATTGCGCCTAAAGGCGTTACCATATCGGTCGGTGGCGAAATCGGCGAAATCGGTGGAGCTAGCGGACACAACAGCACCGTAGAAGACCTGAGAGCCTTTATGAACGGGTATCTTAAAGCTCTAGGGACTGGTATAAGAGGAATTTCTAAAATCAGTGTTCAAACCGGTACGTCCCATGGCGGGGTAGTCCTACCTGACGGGTCGATGGCAAAGGTTGAGATTGATTTTAAAGTCTTAAAAGAGTTATCTCTGGCATCGCGGAAAGAATATGGCTTGGGGGGTGCTGTTCAGCACGGAGCTTCTACTCTACCGGATGATGCGTTTCATATGTTCCCGCAAGAGGAGACGGTGGAAGTGCATCTGGCGACCGGATTCCAGAATATTATTATGGATAGTACTCATCTCCCTCAAGAAATGAAAGGAAGGATTCGCAAGCTTCTTTTAGAGAAATATGCGCTTGAGAGAAAGCCGAAGGATACCGAAGAACAGTTCATCTACAAGACCCGTAAGAAAGCCTTCGGTGATTTTAAACAGGAAATGTGGAACTTGCCTGAATCTAATCTGAAGGGCATACGGGATGAACTTGCGATACGCTTCTCCTTCCTATTCCATAAATTGAATGTTACAAATACTGTAGACCTGGTGAAAAAGTTCGTGAGTTATAAGCCGTAATCCGGTTCTCATGAATATTAATTAAGTACTACGGAAACTATTGATTTGTCTTGAAACCCGTCCCTTTCTGTCAAAGAAGGGACGGGTTTGTTTTTAATCTAATTTCGTGATAACCTACGGTATTGTCAGGAATAAGACAAATCCTTCTGTAA
>CAIWXV010000086.1 GCA_903916765.1 uncultured Dehalococcoidia bacterium
GCCTTCAAGGGACCTCACTCCCCGTATGGCATCGCCACGCCCGGGGTCTTCTATCTTAACTACATCTGCGCCCCAATCGGCAAAAATAGCACAAGCACTGGGTATTGCTACCCAGTGCCCTAATTCTACGATTGTAATTCCTTGAAACGGACCAACCATAATTTTTCTCTACGTTCTTTTAAAATTGTACTTATTTACAATAATATGCAAATAATATATTTGTAGAAGCTGATTGTCAATAAGCGTTTTTGTTGTAAGATGTAGTAGTAGTATCTTCCTGTACGGCAGGAGGTGGATAAATGAGAATAATCGGTGTGATTGGACAAAATGGGTCAGGTAAAGACGAAGTCCTGAAGTACCTACGTGACAGGTATGGTGTGCCCTTTCTTTCGACTGGGGATATAGTCAGAGAGATCGCCGCCAAAGAAGATAAAAAATTAACTAGGGAAAATCTATGGGAGATTTCCCAGAGATACTTCCGTGAGTTTGGGAAAGGTTGTTTTGTAAAGATGGCAGTTGAAAGAATAAGCCAAAACGGTTGGGCAATCGGTGGTATCACGGGTATTCGATCTCTGGATGATGTTAGGGTCCTGAAAAGTACTTTCGGCAAAGACTTTGTTCTGATAAATGTCTATGTCAGTGGCCCGAAAGTTCGTTATGAGCGTATGCTTCAACGTGGTGAGGAAAAAGACCCACAGAGTTATGAACAGTTCTTACGCCAGGATAAAACGGAAGAAGAACTATTTCATATCAAACTTGCCGAACAGAGTGCAAATTATGCTCTTGCTAATGACGGTTTGTTGGAAGACCTGTATGAAAAGATTGACGGGCTGATATACAAAGAGGGTTTACTGACTTCATAGAGGCGTGCTAAGTAGATTTTACGTGTCAGACGGAATTTGATGAAAATATAGTATCTGGAAGTCAATCAGGGAAATTATTGTGATAAAACTGGAACAACTTAAAAAGACTTATCGGATGGGAGAAGAGGTTATCCATGCCCTCGATGGTGTTGACTTGGAAATTCCTGGTGGTGAATTTTTGGCGATAGTAGGCCCATCTGGCTCGGGTAAATCTACTCTGCTTCATATTGTCGGTGGGTTGGATTCGCCAACGTCAGGCAAGGTTATTGTAAATGGTAATGACCTCAGTCGCTCCAGTGATAAAGAATTGGCTGACCATCGTAACCACAGTATCGGGTTTATCTTTCAATCTTTTAATCTTCATCCCACTTATAATTCTCTGGAGAATGTAGCACTACCTCTGATTTTCGCCCGTGTCTCCGCCGCCCAGCGTAAGAAACTGGCATGGGCGGCACTGGAAGAAGTCGGTTTGACAAATCGAGCCTATCATAAACCCAATCAGCTGTCTGGTGGCGAAAGACAGAGGGTTTGTATCGCTCGTGCTTTAGTGCTAAAACCCGGCATCATTCTGGCGGATGAACCCACCGGTAATTTGGATAGTGTGACCGGCGAACATGTCATTGAAATACTTTCGGGGCTCAATAAAGAAAAGGGTATAACCTTGATTATGGTAACCCATAATCCTGACCTGGCAAAGAGAGCTAACCATCAGCTCTTTATGGCTGACGGACATGTCGTTGAGGAAAGGAAAAGTTAGTTTGAGATTCACTGACCTTCTGAGTATGGCTTTTTATAATCTATGGCGGCGCAAACTGCGCACGTCTCTGACGGTGTTGGCAGTGGTTATCGGAGCGACTCTTGTCGCTCTGATGGTGTCTATCGGGTCGGGACTGCAGAGTTTTATCGTCGGTCAGTTCGGGGAAATAGTACCGCAGGATGCTGTTATAGTTTCCTCGATTAAGGATGTTTTTCAGAGGCAGGATAACAGTCCCCACGAAATTACCTCTACCAATCTTACGGCTTCCAACCCCTTCACCTACGATGATTTTCAGAAGATAAGAGCCATCCCTGGCGTGGTGCAGGTGGATTATAATGTCAGTGTATCGGCGCGTTACATTCAACCACAGGATAGCAGTAAAATGTACTCCGTCTCGGTTAATGCTGCGCCGGTTTATCAAGCCGAATTACGCAAACTTGTTGTGGGTACTGATATTACTGCCGATGATGTTACGGGACAGTGTGTCCTGGCTTATGATTACCTGAAAGCGTTTGGTTGGTCGGATGCCGAATCTGCACTCGGGAAACAGGTCAGTATTACCGTCGGCAAACTGAACCCCTATAGCACAGCTACTCAGGCATATCAGTTCACAGTGGTAGGCGTGTTGGACAAGACGATGAATGGCTCCGATGTGTTTATATCGCTGCCGGATGGCAAGGAGATGGCTCGCTTCTATCAGGATAACCCTTTGCTCTATAGCGAGCAGCAACCCGGCTATGCTCTGTACCTGAGAGCTGAGAGTATCTCTCAAGTCGACTCTATAGCTCAGGCGGTTAAAGATTTGAACTTTAGTGCGATTACCCCTGCCGAGCTTCTAGCGCAGATAAATAGTGTCTTCAGTGTGATTCAAATCGGGCTCAGTGCTTTCGGGGTGATTGCTTTGATTGTAGCGGCAATCGGCATTATCAATACCCTGTTGATGGCGATTCATGAGCGCACCCGAGAGATCGGAATTATGAAGGCAGTCGGGGCGACGCGTGGCACTATCAGGATTGTTTTTACCGTAGAAGGCGGTGCATTGGGCTTCCTGGGCGGTATTATCGGTACTCTACTTGCTCTCGGTTTGGGGCAGTTGCTGAATTTTATTGGTAGCCGCACATTCTTGAGCGATTTCCCCGGTTTTAAAATGTCGGTATTTCCTGTCTGGCTTGTTTTCGGTGTTACAGCACTGACTACGTTTATTAGCCTCGTTGCAGGCCTTTATCCGGCTAATAATGCCGCCAAGCTTGACCCGGTAGATGCCCTTAGATATGAATAGTTAAATTCCCCAGGGCATCGGAGAAGGCGGCGTGAAAGTGGACTTGATTTCTACCGTTTTCCCTGAGCGGATGGATTCATTAATGCCGTTACAAACATCTACGATATGAGCCGCCTGTATGCCGGTATTTCGATGAGGTCTATTTTCTATGATTGCTTCTGCCAGGTCGAAGATACCTCTCCCCAGCTCTACCCCTTTGAATGGCTCCTTTACATAAGTCAATTCTGTCCAATCTTTCTTCAGGTAGGGGCAGAAACTTACCGCAGCGTCGAAATTGGTGCAACTGTCAAGGTGAATAGTACCGGCATCGCCGTGAAATTCGATGCCTTGTTGTCTGCTCCACGGAACATAAAAACTGGTAGTGAGCCTACCGAAAATACCATTGGTAAATTCAAGCCCGCCGACTACGCAGTCGAGAGCTTCCGATTTGAATTTCTCACCAGCCATAGTAGTGCGGTCGGGGAAGACTGTTTTACCGAAGCCATTCACTTTGCTGATTGGTCCGAAGATTGTTGTTAATAATGTGAGCGGATAGACTCCGACATCGACGAGAGGACCGACCCCAGCCTGGAAGAAAGCAATCGGGGAGGGATGCCAGAGTTCGATACGCGACCAGTTCATCTCTGCATAGACCACCCGAATTTCCCCCGCCAGTCCGTCACGGATGTTTTTCCACGCTGTCTGTTGGGCTTCTCCCATCCAGGTAAAGGGAGCACATGCTAACCGTAGCCCTAACTTATCGGCAAGTGCGACCAGTTCCTGAGCCTCGGTGCGATTTAATGCCAGTGGTTTCTCGCTGAAAACGTGTTTACCTGCTTTCAGACAAGCACGGGTGATATCCGAATGTGCTGATTGTATTGTCAGATTCACCACGATTTGTATATTTTTGTCCGACAGGAGACTTTTAAGGTCGGGATAAGGTGTGCACCCGAGAGTTTCGCAGAACTTTCTTTCGGAGTTTTCGTTAATGTCATAAGCCCCGACGAGTTTCAATATGTCCGGTCGGCTTTTGATGCTCGTACCGTAGCGCTGTGAGATACCCCCGCAACCTACAATAGCAATTCCGAAAGGTGTTTCTTTTTTCATAAGTTCTATTTTTCTATTGTAAACCATCTCTCCGGTGGGCTGTATAATCCATTACTATTATCTGTCAGCTCATAGTACTTAGCAAAGGATTTGGTTTTCATAATGACTTTCAAGAGGTCGGCGGCACAACGCTCGAGTTCACTACGTAAAAGAGTGCCGTCCTGTATTTTGTTATAAATATACTGCATCTGCTTTACAAAGCCCGGCATCAATAGATTATGTTCGGCTTTAAGAGCTTCGACGGAATATACGCCATCACCTTCCCAGTCAGTCATAACTATCCCATCGAATCCCCATTCTTTACGCAGGACGTCGACATTCAGGTCCCTTCTGGCGGCAGTATATGCACCGTTGATGGAGTTGTAGGATGTCATTATTGCCCATGGAGCCGCTGATTTTACCGCAATTTCAAAACCCTTGAGGTATATCTCTCTTAGAGTTCTTTCGGTAACTACTGCATCGACGCCATCGGAACGGTTGGTTTCCTGATTGTTAGCCGCAAAATGCTTGCATGTGGCGCCGACTCCACAAGATTGCACTCCCCGAACTGCTGCAGCCGCCATAGTACCTGAAATCAACGGGTCCTCCGAATAATACTCGAAGTTACGTCCGCAGAGAGGATTACGGTGGATATTCAAGCCCGGTGCCAGCCAAAAATCTATACCGGAGGCGATTACCTCACGTCCTATAGTTGTCCCCATCTCCTCTACTAAATACTCGTTCCAGGTACAAGCCACAAGAGTTTCTGTGGGAAAGGCGGTACAGGGTTTCCCTTTATCCATTCTGATAGAGCCATCGTCCGGAGAAATGATGGGAATACCCAATCTCGGTCCAGCAGGGCCATCGGCTAGCACAATAGTGGGAATCCCCAAGTGGTTTAGTGTGGCGGTATAACCTGATCCGCCCATAGCGAGAGATCTTATGCCGGCAGGGCCATCGGTTAGCACAATAGTGGGAATTCCTAAACGGTTTATTGCGGCAATATAACCCGGCTTGTCTGGAACAGCCGAAAAAAGAGCGCCGAATATCGATTTTGCTGAGTCATAACCGACACCTACCAGTAGGTCGATTAGTTCCATTTCGGTCATTTGTGCTAGGAAATCGGACATAATAGCTTTTCCATCGTACACATCTTTCAGCCTTATTTTTGATTTCTCGATTGCTTTGGTTTCAATCGTATTGTTGGCTGACAATAAGGGATTATATTCTGCACATATCGGTTCTACGTGCATTTGTGGTGTCGTGGGAAATGTACCGGTAGGGTCGAATTTGGAAAGAGTTTTTAATTTTATGCCTGCACTCAGTCCGACCTGATTGGTAAGCTGTTGAGTGGTTACCGTCGATTCTATTTTATAGGTGCCGGCTTTCTTTACGTTTTTGACCGAGTTCCCGACAAAAATATCATAGTTTCCGGCTTCCAGTATATATGATGCTGTTCCCTCATCGTATGAAGCCATATGGCTGATATCATAGCTTATCGTGAGAGTGCAGGATTTGCCGGGTCGAATCAAATCCGTCTTACCATAGGCAACGAGTGATTTTGTAGGTTTTTCCAGCTTCCCGTCGGGAGCAGAATAATAGATCTGTACTACTTCCTTGCCCAGCACATGTCCTGTATTTTTTACTTTTGCAGTGATACCGATTTTATTGTCTTTTACAATGATAGGTGATGTCGATATCTCGAAAGTTGTGTAAGATAGCCCGTAACCGAAGGGGTATTTCACTGGAACATTGAACGTCTCGAAGTACCGATAGCCTACATAAATTCCCTCTTCATAGTTGACAAAGTAGCGGTTATTAATCGGCCTCTTGTAGCTTGTGCCCCGGGGATGAGCGTTATGATTAGATGTTATACCCCAGTATTCAATTTCACTGCCATTTGACAAGACTGTTTCGTAGCCTTCTACAAAACCGCCGAAGTTGTATGAGGAAGGGTAGTCCATATAATTCTTTGCGAAGGTGTCGGTCAATTTCCCGGAAGGGTTGACATCGCCCGATAAAATATCCGCCATAGCATTACCGCCTTCCATTCCGGCAAGCCATGCCATCAAAACGGCATCGACCTTGTAGGTCTCTACCCAGTTCATATCCATTACACTGCCGATGTTTAATACCGCAATAACCTTATCGAAGTATGACCTGACTTTGGAAAACATGTCTTCCTCAGCTTCGGTAAGGTAATAGTCGCCCTTTGTTAAGGTGTGGTCGCTGTCTTCACCGGAACTACGGTTGAAGGTTACGATTGCTATCCTAGAATTTTCAGCCGCTTTTGTAACAATGGCTTCAGTTAGGGGCATTTCCGGTGTGGAAATGTGGGTAGCCAGGATGTCATGTGTTTTCGGATTTGATTTGTTGTTCTTACATGATTTGTAATATGTTTCATAAATGGATGACAGGTCTTCATCGAACCTGATTTTGCCATTGTTGCGCAGACCGGTTATCAGATTGATGGAGTATTCGGAATGCACTGCCCCGGAGCCTGTGCCTACTTTAACATAATCTATCTGTCCGATACCAAAAACGGCGATTGGTGTTCCCTTCTTCAGCGGCAAGACACCGTTGTTTTCCAGTAAAACCATTCCTTCTTGAGCCACTCTGCGGGCAACTTCGATATTTTTTGTAGTTTGTGACGAGTGGTTTTGCATAGTTAATCTTACTCCTTGATGAAAAGAGGCATTGAAAATCAGGTGTGATGATTATACCAGATTTTCTCGCGTTTGTGGTGCATAAGAGCAGGCTGTTAAGTACGGTTTAACCGATTTGGCCGATGCTGGGGAATTTATGGTGAGCCGCCTGAGAATCGAACTCAGAACCTAAGCATTAAGAGTGCTTTGCTCTGCCAGTTGAGCTAGCGGCCCCCATACGCATTCTAGTTTAGCAAAACTGAGGCTCAGACGCAAATTTATGTGTGTGAAATCGTAGATTGAAATTACCGTTAAATGTGTATAAAGCTAGTAATATTGTTATCTATTTACAACTAGCTTGGCCAAATCCCAGCAATACTCGTAGAGGTGTATCCCTTTGCTCATTGCCATCAGTTCGCCGTCTTCCACGCCGATTTCAGAAGACATGTATTCTTTTAGTAACTGGATTGCTGCCAGATTAGAAGGGAAACCAGCCCACAGGTCCCAAGAGCGGAAATAAACATAGAAGTCGAGCTTATTGTCTTTTATGCGTGTATCGATGCCCCTTAGACAGGGAGGGTCGGTGAGGTAGATTGCTTGCGGTTCCCCCACAGTCATATAAGCCTGATTGGTATTATGCCCGTCCTCTTTATACATTCTGATGACTTCGGCGATTTGCTTTTCCAGATATTGTCCGTAGGTGTATTGCTCGCCTTCTGCTCTGTGGGCGGTCATCAGATAGGGCAGGTAGTTATCGATATACTCCATTGTCGTAGGGGCGGGAATACCTTGGG
The DNA here is from genome assembly GCA_903916765.1 of uncultured Dehalococcoidia bacterium. GTDB lineage: Bacteria > Chloroflexota > Dehalococcoidia > Dehalococcoidales > Fen-1064 > Fen-1064. Next base: position 7,404 of record CAIWXV010000086.1, read on the forward strand.
GGACATCGGGTATTATCGGACGTGTACCCGGGTATTTGATTTGCACTACCGCTAAATCGAGTTGTTTACGGCGTTGTCCCGCATAACTCCCACGCTGGATGCGGTATTCATAGCCATCTTTTAGAGTTTTGCTCAGACAGAGAAACCATGCCTCAGAGAGGTCACGAGCTTCGATTACAGAAATTTGCACGGTATTATCTTAGCACTTTCCAGTTATTTTCGGAAGAGGTTTAAAAATCTATCTTCGTATTCGCTGAAAATATTCCAGCGGTCGAGCTCTTCTTTCAATACGCGTGGGTCGGCTTCACCGCGGGTTACCAATCCGAAAAGCTCCTCAATCTTTGCACGGGCATCAGCCGGTATGCCTTTGTCATCCATTGACAGTAATCCACGGGCATCCAGTTGCCTTATATTGCCACCTACCGACCTCTGAGTCATTTCGAGGATGAACTTGATGAGGGCAATATCCCACATCTCATCCATCCCTTTGATGATGGCGGTCAGCGGGTCGCCTTTCTTGTTGATTTCATCGTTTAGTTTAGCCACTACTGCGAGCAGATTATCCGATACGATGTTCATTTCTTTGGGTTCGTTACGGTAAGAATATAAGAGACCGGGAATACTATGCCCGTAAGCTTTAATCAGCTGGTCGAAATATCTCCGGGCATTAACACTGAATCCCTCGATATTGTTCAGGTAATAGGGAGTGACGATTTTGGGCTTCTCCGCAATGACCCTGCCTTCACGAACCACGGTTTCCGAGGATGTCTGCTTGGTGTCTGCATAAACCGGCTCAGTGACCAGATAGTAATAGATATTGGTCGTGCCGAAGGTCAGCAGATTGTTTTTCGGCAGACGCAGAATTTTTGTACATTCCACAGCCTCTTTGATTTTTGCGTTGTCAATATCCATTTTATCTAAATCCTACCGATGATTAACTGAGTGCCAGTATATCCTGTTTGTATTCGTTAAGGTGTTCGAGGTACTGAGCATCCATCCGTGCCAGCACCTTATGCCATTCCTCTTGAAATTGAGGATGTCTTTCCACATCGATATTCATTTTGCCGGCATTGGCGCCCATCTGTTGTTGCATTGCTTGTTTAAGTTTGGCGCCGAACTCCATTTTCACCTGCTCGTATGCCTGTCTTTTCTGGTCTTTACCCTGCTCTGTAAAGTGACTGAAAATGTATCTTATTTTGCTGAAAACATTCTCTACCCCGGCTTTATCTTTCTTTATTAATTTGATGCCGTCCATGGCTTTTTTGTTATTTTTTGCGACAGCGTCGTTCTTTGGCAAGTCGATAATTCTGGTAAGAATAGCCGTCACGCCCTGCGCCACATATTTCTTTTCCTCGTCTTTGTATTTGCCCAATTCAGTTTGGAGGTTGGCTTCGTCTTTCATATATTTACCCGCTAATTCCCCGCCTTTGGGAGTGAATTTCCACTTCAGGCGTTCTTCCGGTGTGGCATCGCCGATATCTTTAATTTTCTCCATTGCTATTTCATAGGCGCTTTTGATATCAGACATATTTCTATCCCTCCAGCACGGAAATTTCCATGCCGATTCTTATCTCGTCAATTGAATTATACTAGATAACACAGAAAGCATAAAGGGTTTTTTGTTACCGGTGGACAAGGTCCGTTGGAAGAGAGAGCTCTGGAGCGCGTGGCTAATTGGGCGAAAGAGCTGGTTAATGGGAAGTAAAATTATAACTTCTGGCATTTCTCGCAATAGTAGATACTGCCTCCAATATAGGCTTCTTTTTTGATTATCGTACCACAAGCCGGACAGGGTTTATTCACTGTGTTTTTACATAGGATGGTCTTATAACCGCCGGCGTGTCCGAATAAATCCAATTCACCATCAAGGAAGCTTCCCATTCCGCCATACATTTGAATTGCAGCACCCATGGCGGTGTGGTTTTCGAACTCAATCAAAAACTGGTGTTTAATAGGGCGTGGTTCATTATTACTATAAAACCTGATTCCTACACCTTCCCCTAGTAAAATACTGGCTTTCCAGATTATCTTGCCGTTAAGAAGATCCGAGTATTTTGATGGTTCGCCGTAATACCATGCTAATTTGTGAGGAGTATTTATCGCTGTCACACTGGTAATTCGCTTTCCGCAAATAGTGTCGTCAATTTGTTTGGCGATGTTTAGAGCTTCAGGTAATTCTCACCCTAAGGGTGTCTGCTTTCTGTGGCGAAGAAGTCGCTACTTCTTTTTGTTGTGTTTCAGCAACCAGTATTCCAGACCGTCAGCCAATGCCAGCCAGCTAGCCTCGATGATATCCGTGGAACTGCCGACCGTTCGCCATTCTTCAGTGCCGTCGGTTGATTCGATAAGGACGCGCACCTGTGATTCGGTGCCTGTGCTTTCTGCCAGGATGCGCACTTTGTAGTCGATGAGTTTGACTACTTCAAGCGCAGGGTAAAACTGTAGGAGTGCTTTACGCAATGCCGTATCCAGAGCATTGACGGGACCATTGCCCTCTGCGGCAGTGTGCATCAACTTTCCATCGACTTTTACCTTGACCATCGCTTCGGAAAGCATCTCGCCGGTGTCCTTGCGTGTCGAAGGACGGCGTCTTTTTTCCACCACTACCATAAAGTCCACCAGTTCGAAAAGCGGTTTATAATCCGACTGAGCGCGGTGTACCAGCAGGTCGAAAGATGCCTCTGCATTGTCGTACTGGAATCCGCGGCTTTCCTGCAATTTGATTTGCTCCAGCAGTTTCTTTGCCTCTTTGCCCTGTGCCGGAACTTTCAATCCACGTTCCTTTGCTTTGTAGATGATGTTGCCCTTGCCGGATAGCTCGGAGACCACAACATTTTGATGGTTACCCACTTTCGCTGGGTCGACGTGTTGGTATGAATCCACCCACTTGGTGACGCCGGAGACGTGATAGCCTGCTTTATGGCTGAAAGCACTGCTACCTACGTAGGGTAACGATGTTTCCGGTGTCAGATTAGCAGCTTCGCTGACAAAGCGTGAAATTTCCGTTATTTTGGCTAATTGCGCGTTAGAAACACAATTGACGCCCATCTTGAGTTTAAGATTGGGTATGATGGAGCAGAGATTAGCGTTACCGCACCGCTCGCCGTAGCCGTTGATAGTACCTTGCACAAAAGTAACTCCGGCTTCGATAGCAGCTAGTGTGTTAGCGACAGCGACCTCTCCGTCATTATGTGCGTGAATGCCAAGTGGTACATAGGTTGCTTTCTTAGCGGTTTTGACTGCTTGCGTTACTTCTTTGGGTAAGGCACCGCCATTGGTGTCGCAGAGCACCAGACAATCTGCACCGGCTGTCGCTGCTGTTTTCAAACATTGCAGACTGTACTCGGAATTGTCTTTGAACCCATCGAAGAAATGCTCGGCATCGAAGAAGACGGTCATGCCTTTCTTTTTCAGATAACGGATGGAATCGGCAATCATCGTCAGATTTTCTGCCGGCGTGGTTTCCAGCACCTGTTTTACCTGTAGTTCGGAGCTCTTGCCGACCAGGCAAGCATGTTTTAATCCTGTCTCGATGATAACGAGCAGGTTATTGTCTTTTTCAGCACGGGTATTGGCTCGTCGAGTACTGCCGAAGACGACTATTTTAGCGTTTTTCAGTTTCAGTTCTTTGGCTTTCTGAAAAAACTCGGCATCCTTGGGATTACTGCAGGGCCAACCGCCTTCGATATAATTGATACCCATGTCATCCAGTCGCCGGGCAATCTCCAGTTTATCGACGACCGAAAAGGACACGCCTTCTTTCTGCGAGCCATCTCTTAATGTGGTGTCATAAAGATAGATTTTGCCCATTGTTTTGTTTTACACCTTTGCGGCGATGAGGTCACCCATTTCTTTAGTGCCGACTTTTTTCATTCCTTCCGACATAATATCATAGGTGCGGTAATCATCGTTAAGCACCGCAAGTACTGCATCTTCAATCGCTTTGGCTTCTTTCGAGAGAGCCAATGAGTAGCGTAGCATCATCGCTCCACTGAGAATAGTGGCGATGGGGTTTGCCATATTGAGTCCGGCGCGCTTCGGAGCGCTACCGTGGATTGGCTCATACATTCCGGAAACTTTCACACCTTCTTTAGGCGCACCGGCAAGACTGGCTGAGGGTAACATACCCATCGAACCTGCCAGCATTGAGGCTTCATCAGTGAGAATATCCCCGAAGGTATTTTCTGTAACAACAACATCGATAGACCGGGGATTCTGTATCAATCTCATAGCGCAGGAATCGACGAGTTGGTTCTCCACTTCAATATCGGGGTAGTCTTTAGCAACTTCCGAAACGACCTGTCTCCATAATCTCGATGTCTCCAACACGTTGGCTTTGTCTACAGACATCAGCTTTTTGCCCCGGCTTTTTGCCAGTTCAAAGCCGACCTTGGCGATACGAGCGATTTCCTGCTCGGAATAAACCATCGAATCTACACCGCGGCGACCGCGTGAGGTGGTGTAGCGCCTTTTCGGCCTTCCGAAATATAAACCGCCGGTCAATTCACGTACAACCATAATATCTACGCCTCTGATGGCCTCAGGTTTGAAATTAGTGCCGTTTACCAACATGGGGAGCACCTTGACAGGGCGCAGGTTAGCATATAGCCCCATTCCTTTGCGTAGTGCCAGTAAGCCGTCTTCGGGACGGACTTTATTGAGAGGATTATCGTATTTGGGAGAACCGACTGCACCTAACAGTACAGCGTCTGCTTTGTTGCACTCGTCGAGTGTCTCTTTGGTTAATGCTTCGCCGGTAGCATCGATTGCCACGCCGCCAATCAATTCATTTTGAAAGTCGAAGGTGTGATTGTATTTCTTGCCGATTGCTTTCAAGACCTTAACTGCTTCATTGACGACTTCCGGCCCGATGCCGTCTCCGGCGGTAACTACGATTCTGAATTGTGCCACTGGTTTTATCTCCTATTCATTTTTATTGTCATTGCGAGCGAAGCGTGGCAATCTCTGGGAGGGGCGTACCCCACCACTCTGAGATTGCTTCGTCGCTTTCTCTCCTCGCAAAGACATTACGATTTTTATTTTCTGCTTGCTACTCGCTGTTTGGTGGATTCGATTAAGCCTCCGGTTTTCACCAGTCGGCTCATAAATTCAGGGTAGGGCTTGGCAGTGAACTGCTTACCTGTCGTCAGGTCTTTAATTGTCCC
>CAIWXV010000087.1 GCA_903916765.1 uncultured Dehalococcoidia bacterium
AATATTAATAGAGTCATTCCCAGCAAAGACACAACTAAATCATGAAACCAGAAAAAGCCGATGGTCAGGAGTCCGATGACCTGTATAACCTTGGTCACTTTGTTGATGACCCAGGTCAGCATCCTCTGGTAAATATGCCGGCTGGTTTTCAAAGCTTCTATTATTACGGCAAGACCGGGTTCGGTCAGTACCATGCTCGCTGATGCCTTGGCGACGTCGGTCGAGTTGCTGACTGCTATCCCAAGCTCCGCCTGCTTCAGCGCAGGGGCGTCATTTACTCCATCCCCCGTCATACCCACCATATGGCCTTTGGATTGAAGCAGTTTGACTATTTTGTATTTGTCTTCGGGGTATATCTCGGCAAATCCATCAGATTCATCGATGATTTTGGCCTGCTCTGTTTCGTCCAAATTCCGGATGTCATCCATTCTTATTATTTTGGTACCAATTCCGACTCGGTCCGCAATTTCCTTCGCGATGGCGATGTTGTCCCGGTCAGCATCAGCGGTTTTACCCCAAGTTCCCTGATACCAGCTATCATATCGCTGGAATCCGGCCGGGGAGGATCGGCCAACGAAATCAATCCAACGAATTTAAGATTATCGAAATCGTCAAATGTCGACCTGGCGACGCCAAGCGCCCGGTATCCCTTCTGCGAAAGTTCTTCCACCCTTTGATTCAAATTCTTTTTGGATGCTTCATCGAGCGTTTTACACAGTGCTATTACCGTCTGGGGCGCGCCTTTTATAACTCTGAAATTCTTTCCGTCTGATGAAATAATTGCTTCTGACCTCTTGGTAGCGGGCTCAAAGGGAGTAAACGAAACACATTTGTGGAATTCCGGGTCGATATTTATTGATCTGGAATATTCCAATAGCGCGGTGTCTATTGTATCTTTGCTTTGCTCCTGACAGGCCAGACCGGCCATTATTACGACTTCCTTCGTGGTAATATCGCCAAAAGGAATTACTTCACCAACGGAGAGTTGGTTCTGAGTGATGGTACCCGTTTTGTCGAGGCACAGTATATCGATGGAAGCGGCATCTTCTATCGAATCCAGTCTCGTCACCAGCACTCCTTTTTTCGATAACTCCACGGCCCCTACCGACTGGACAATAGCTAACACCGCCGGTAAAGCGACGGGTACCGCCCCCATAAGGAAGATGATTGCAAAGGTCAATATCGACAGGAACCCGGTTCCAATTATCACTGCATAGACAGCCACGAGAACCAAAGCTCCGATACCCAGGAACATCATGTATTTAACTATGGCGAGCATTATCTGTTCCTGGTGTGACTTTGGCTTGGCAGTCTTAACCAGTTCAGCCGTTTTGCCGAAGTAAGTATTTGCCCCGGTGTTCACCACGACACATTTGGCTTCTCCCCGCTTTACGACAGAGCCGGAATAGATAATGGCGGATTCACGGGCAGAAACAGGGATGGACTCTCCGGTCAGGATTGACTGGTCTATGGACAAGTACCCGCTGATTATCTTGGCGTCAGCCGGGACGATATCGCCCAAGCCAACGGAGATAATGTCACCGGGCACAATTTCCCTGGCGGCTTTGGTTAACCAATTCCCATCCCTCAAGACCCTGGCATTGATTGCCAAACGTTTCTTCAAAGCGGCCAGGGCTTTTTGAGAGCCTCGGGACTGTATTTGACCGATCACTGTATTTATGGTGAGCAATGCAAAGATAATTCCGGCTTCCAGGTAGTGCTTCAAAACAACGGAAAGAATAATCGCCAGTTCGAGGAGCCACGGCATCGGTCCCCAGTAGCGTTTCAGAAAAGCAAAAAGAGAATTCTGTTTTTCCTCGGAAACTTCATTAAAACCAAATTTCAGGAGTCGCTGTTTAGTTTCAACTTCGGTCAGTCCGTTTATCGAAGATTGGACAACCTTGAGAGTCTCAGCAACAGATAATTCTTTGTACTCTGATGTGTTTGTTAAGGGCAGGGAGACACTTTCCATATTTTCAATAATACAGGATTTAGGTAGTTAAGAGTTCTTGCCCGATAGCTATTAAGTTTGTTTTATTGTTCATTACTTAATACCCCGCCCGTGAGGTCGAGGGATGGAGTTCTCCTTGCATCTCACCTTCTCTCCTCAAAGATGCAGGGCAACGAAGTTGAAGCAGGCAATACCCCGACCGTAAGGTCGTGGGAAGTTTATTGTTGTTTCATCCTCTATATAGAAGATATTTATCTGGCGTGACTCAACATTAACGAGCATATTATTAAACGGAAAAGCCATCAGATTTGCTTCCGGATTATATGCGCATCCTTCAATTCGCCTGCTCAGGTGCGGCATGGCCGGGCTGATATCGGCGGATAGCTTGATGACAG
>CAIWXV010000088.1 GCA_903916765.1 uncultured Dehalococcoidia bacterium
AGAATTTACTGAAGGGATACATCACCCATTTTTACAATAAAAAACGGATACACTCGGGGATTAATTACTGTTCCCCAGTTGAATATGAAGCACTGGCAAGGTAATACAAATAGTGGTCCACTTTTCTTGGGGAACATCACGGCTTAAAGCCGCCGCTGATCCGCACGTTGGCTGTGAAAGTTTGATTATCATGAAATCATCTGACAATATTGAAAATGTCCTTCGCAAATTCTATTCGTTATATGGAAGGCCGCAAGAAGGTCCTCCAGAAAATTTAACTGTCACTAATATCATCCCTGGACTTAACCAAACACAAGATGACATAAACTTGCTACAGCGGATATGTGATGATACAAAGGTATATAGAGATTTCGTAAAGTGTCGCGATTTGGTTGAGGATCTCGCTGTGCATTTGTCAGAATCGTCTAAGTTTGTTGAGGAACTTGACAAGGTATTAACAGAAATTGATATCAACGAGAATCATATAACTAATGGAATATTCTGGTACACTCTAGCTTCTAGCCTTGATCCTAGTGGGAGTAAACAATCTCATGCTGAACTACTTTTGCCTAAAGAAATTCCACTTCCATTTCGTCATATGCTCCAGCTACAAGGATCGCTGATTTTCAGATTGTATATATCCTTGGTTTACATGAAAGAAGGTGTCATACAAGATATTCTTCAGCAGGGTAATTCATCAAAACTGCCTACAGTGATTCTTTGCCGACAATTGCTCAATTGTGACTATATTCGCCACTTGCGGAATGCATTGTCTCATGCAGATTTTGATACTAATGTTGGTGGGATAGTATTTCGTGACAATGGGGTATGGTATGGAGCTACCCCTGGTTTCCTAGATTGGCTATGCATATGGGTGTTCACGATACACCACATTTGTGTTCTTGTTTTACAAAAAGGGAGCAGCCAACAAGCTAATCCACCGGACGGCTAAAGCCGCCGGTGATCCGCAGCGTTGGATTGGCCAGATTTTTCAAAGCCCAGCATACATAGATTTAGCTTCAGCTGTCGGCAAAGGCCGTCACAGGCATGCGTATGGAAAAGTCCAGGAGTTCAAGCAAAAGCGCCAACTATTAGATGTCGTTGAAAGAAAGTGCAAAAGGAGGATAAGTGAAGTTTAAGTGTGTCAAATGTGGATGGGAATCCTGTACAATGGTGGTTCGTTGTAAAGGTATTGGCTGTGGTTTGCCTGGAACGATGCAAGCGGTGCAAAATGAAGAGCAGCCTGTCAAGAGTGTTTCACAACAGACGGTAGTGCAACAGGCAGCGAAGTTACAGCCAACTTTGCCAAGGTCGTCTGTGACGAAGGATTCCGCGGCCCAGAAGGGTGTATCCGCCAGCGGTGTGGCGCTAAAGAACATCGTGACCGCAAACCCTTCCAGTCGCCTAACCCCACCTACCCAGGTGGTCAAACAGCCTTTATTGGCACACACGCAACCCACTAGTGACACAACTATTGCGTCAGTACCGCAGTCAGTTGTCTTGCTACGCTCGGACACCGGGCGAGCCGTAGCCTCTGCGGTCCAAAAAGCTTTCGAAGAGCATGGATTGTGGCTCCGCAGTGTACAGTTTAAGAACTGCCAATGTGTGACAGAGCCGAACATACCGCCTTTGGACGAAAAGACCCGTTCGGTGAAAGGGTTGTACGCCGACTCTTGGACATATGCTCATCCGAGTATCGCGCAGTACCTATTTCAGATGCACCCAACGGAAGGAAAGCGGGCCGTTGCTCTGATAGTGGACTGGAAGAAAACGGCTGAAAGATTCGTCGAGTACGCCCTTAAGGATATGTCTTCGAACAAGCGGTTCGGTGACAAAGATGTGGCAAAAACGGAGGATGAGACAGCACGTGACATGGAGAAGATGCGGCGTGAGTTGGCCAATAAAAAGGCTATTGAGCACAACGAAGTCCGGACTTGTCAGATCCACAAAGAGGCTCTCGTTGGGCTCATCTGGAGCCCGATTTTGAATCCCACAGCTCTGTCAGATGGTGGGATGCGCTGGGAGGAACAAACCAAGCCCAAATTCATAAACTTTGTCAAGAAACTGCAGACTGCCGGGGCAGCCAAGGACGGGTTGCCGATCTTTAGCTACGAGGTTTCGGCAGCGGGGATGACCCTTACGTATATCGACTTCATAGCCTAACGTGACTTAAAGATAATCGATGCAATCTTACTAATTGCTTTTGGTCTGTAGCTGTAACTGTTTCCTTTATCACACATGGGCGGCTGGACACCCATGCACTACGCGTTCGTTGGGGTCGGACCAAGATAGCCATTTGATATTATGAATGTTAGCATCATTATTTAGCCTAAAAACATCCTTAAACCCTCCATTTTGACTATGAAATTGTATCT
>CAIWXV010000089.1 GCA_903916765.1 uncultured Dehalococcoidia bacterium
CGAAGAGATACTCAGGTTAGCACCAAGCAGTTCGGCTCTCTCTTGTATACCCGCCAATCCTATTTTACCCGCTTGCACGAAACTCATGTTTTCCTCGATTTCGAAACCTTTACCATCATCTTTGATTTCGATAATAGTATTATCTTTTTCAAACTTTATGGATACCAAAACCGTCTTCGCCGATGAATGCCGCCACACGTTCCGCAGTGCCTCCTGAATGATGCGGTAGAAAAGCATTTCATCACCCGGAGTAAAATGCTTTTCCTTCCCGCTCACCTGTAGTTCTGCTGTAATGCCACTCTGAGCAATCAATTGCGATACCAATTCCCTCACCGCCGGTATCAACCCGAGATAATCAAGGGTCGGCGGTCGCAAGTCTTGAGTGAAACGCCGTATTCTCGCCAGAACATTATCGATTTCACTGCGAATATCTTCCAGCGGACGAATCACTTTCGCCCTTTTGGGCTGGGTAGAAATGAGTTCATCAATCTGGCGGGATAAGATAATGAGTGCCTGGATTGAGTCGTCGTGTAACTCCCGGGCAATACGTTTACGCTCTTCTTCATATGCCTGCGTGATTTGTTGTGCATAAAGACGCAGGTTTTCTGCCAATTTCTTTTCACGGGTAACATCACGGGAGATGTGTTGAAAAACAGGAGGCATTCCCTCTTCTTGAATCAGAGAGGTCGTAATCATAATAGTAGCTTCGGTGCCATCTTTACGAATAACTTTTTGCTCGTATGGTTGTTCTACTTTAATTCCTGACAGCAGTTTACGGCGTACTTCCCGTGCCAACTCCAGACCTTCAGGACTGAGAGTTTTGAAAATATAAGTGCCGATTGTCTCTTCAAGCGAGTACCCCGTATAATCGGCTGTCGCCTGATTAGCATCCAATATCTTGCCATCGAAATCCTGTACCCAGATGGAATCCTGGGCCTTTTCGAATAGCTCCTTGAACCTTCTCCCTGTCCGCTCTTTCTCCTCACTGAGGGCGGCTCTCTCCACTGCCACCCCGAGCTCCGAACCAATCAATGCAAGGAGTTGTTCCTCCTCACTGGTAAAATACTTGGTCGAATAAGATAAAACACAAAGTGTTCCTACTACTTTTTCCCGGGCTGTCAACGGCACAATGAACTGAGAAACTATCCCCTCTTTCTTCACCGCTTCCTGCGACAATCGCGGGTCATGCGCGGAGTCCTCAACCATGAGTGGTTGTCCTGTCTGTACCACCCAGCCGTTAAAACCCTCTCCGATTTTGAGAGCCTTGACAGCATCGGCGAATTCTTCAGACACACCGCGGTACTGACGCAAATCGAGCTGGTTTTTCATACTATCCAGCAAATAAACTAAAACACCATCGATTTCAACCGCTTCCTTAACTTTATCGACAGCAGTAATTAAAATATCATCGAGATTACTGAACTGATTGATTGCTGTAGTAACCGAGCGGAGGACGGAAAGCCGCTTTTCATTTTCCTTGACCATTCGAATATGCTCTTGAACTTCGTGTTGTATCGCTTCGAGTTTGAGCAAAACCTGCTCTCGCTTTCCAATCTCGCGCCTATGAGTCGCCAGCCCGTAATTGAACCCAAAGCCGATGATAATTACCAAGAAGATCTCGTAAACGGCATCGGCACTAAAATTAGAGGGTAAAAAGACGTAGGGCAACATCGCTAATACAGACAAAATCAGGTAAAACATTCCACCGGCAAATCCGGAAACCACGCCACCCAGAATAATGGCTCCCAGGAAAACAACCCTGCCGATACTATGGTGCTCTAATCCCAACAACGTATCGGGGCCAGAGACAGCGAAGGGTAAATATTGGAAATAATGAAGCAGAACCCCGGCAAGAAAAATAGCCGCGATAGCCCAGAAGTAAGGCTTACGTAATTTCGCCACCAGGCGTTTCATCTCTGTACACTACCCTCTCCATTCAGGTTCAGCCACCCCTTCTTTAGGCAATAGACAATTGCTTCGGTACGAGAATAGACTCCCAGTTTATCGAAGATATTACGCCAATGAGTCTGGACGGTTCGAGGACCGATAGACAACAAAGTAGCAATCTGTTTATTACTGAGTCCTTCCGCTCCCTTTTGCAAGACCTGAAGCTCTCTTTCACTGAGCACGTCAGGCTTCTCCCTCAAGGATTTGGCAGAGGGCATACGCAATTGAGCAAAAATGGCTTTCGCCACGGCAGGATGCAAGACAGACTCGCCTTCATAGGCACTACGAATGGCATTCGTTAATTCTCTGCCTCTAACATTTTTCAGAAGATAACCGGCTGCTCCGGCATCTATCACCGCAGTGACAAACTCCGGATTGTCGTAGGCAGTCAGCACAAGAATCCGGGTATGAGGCGCCATCGCCTTTATCTGTTTGGTGGCCTCGATACCATTTATACCGGGCATGGCAATATCCATCAAAACAATGTCGGGATTAAGCTGTTTTACCTGCCGGACAGTTTCTTCGCCATCCCCTGCTTCACCAACCACCTCCATATCTGTCTCACGGCGTATTAACTCTGCCAACCCTTCTCTCACAACAGCATGGTCTTCTGCTAAAAAGACTGTAATCTTATCCATGATTACGCCAATTATATCATAAAAGAAACTGGATGCATTAATACTCATTATCAGGTACGCCAGTTAGCGCTAACGTCGGTCTGATTTACTAAATATAATGATATTGTCTACTGACAAAATAGGAAGAGTGATGAGTAAAAATTCCCGGATTTTAATAATTGATTGCGAGCCCGACTTTCTACGTGACATCAAAAACGGACTGGGCAATCACTTCAGTCTTATTTTCGCAAATAATGCCAACGAAGCACTCGATATGGCACTGGAAAACAAACCCGATGCCATCGTACTGGGATATCTGGAGCCGACAGGAGCCTCTTTTGAACTCCACCTAAAATTACGTAAGGACAAGGTTACCGGAGATATTCCGATTCTTGTGGTGGATGTCCGCCCCGAAGAACATTCACAAAAAGGCTGGACAAGACAACAAGGCAAGCGCATGAAAGCTAACGGCTACATCTCAAAACCGGTGACACCCGAAGAACTAAAAGGGATTATCGAACGGCTTGTATCTGAGAGTTCTGCCGAAAATGGAGGGATTTCCAAATATTTGGAGAGAGTCCTTGAACAAATCAAAACGATAAAAAACTCCCTGTTCAAATAAATCTCAAGGGTCTATATCTTTAACAGCCACCGATATTCATTCACAACGACCCATTACTTGTAGATATTTTCCTCGCCCCTTGTGGGCAAGGATTAAGCATGCCCTGAGTTTGCCGAAGGGACGAGGAGGGTTCACCATCATCACACTCTTCTCCCCCTCAAGGGAGAAGAAGCACCGGTTGCTATGATTACCATGCACGACTCAATGGTATTATTTACTTTTACTTGTCGTAGATCCCCATTGCGAGGTTACGAAGTACCCGCAGCAATCTCACTTATGCGAAAATCCGTTGTCACCAGAGATTGCCACGCCCCGATTCCGTATCAGACCGAGTGTGTCAGTACAAACTCCATCGGGACTCGCAATGGCTATACTTTTGATGAACTAATTCACTTTCTTCTCACCACAGCTAAGATTTGTTATACTGAGGTATAAAAGTCAATCGAACTCTGAAAAGGACGGGATAAAATGCCCGATTACATTCGAAAAATAAATCCCCAGAGCAAGCGGACAAATACTTTCAAAGATGCAATCCTTAATCCTGACGTCTTTTGTGTTACCTGGGAGCAAATTCCGGGGAGAGGCGCCTTCGAAACACAGCAGGAAGAGGTCATAGAGAATGCCCGCAAAGCAGACAATAAGGGCAAGATTCACGCCATCAGCGTTACCGATAACCCGAGCGGGAGTCCCGCCATATCGTCGGAAATACTCTGCACCGAAATCAAGAGACAGGGAGTAGAACCGTTAGTACACTTCGCACTACGCGATAAGAATAGAAATGCGTGCGAAAGTCTGCTTTACGGACTTGCTGCTTTCAGTGTGCGCAATCTGCTGATATTGACGGGTGATTATCCTTCCGTTGCCGGATTCCAAGGCAAAGCCAGACCAGTATTCGACCTCGACTCGGTGAACGGTTTGCAATTGGTAGAGGCAATGAACCGCGGAATGGAATACGAGACGATGGGGAAAAAATCTGTTCTGACACCCACCGATTTCTTTGCAGGCGTGGCAATTTCTCCCTTCAAGCAAACCGAACCGGAGTTGATGGGTCAATATTACAAACTAAAGAAGAAGATTGAAGCCGGTGCAAAATTCCTCATCACACAGGTCGGCTACGATGCACGGAAATTGCATGAGTTGATGCAATGGCTAAAAGTAAACGGCTACAAAACACCCGTCTTAGCCAACATCTATATTTTGCCTTACGGAGTCGCCAGGGTAATGAATGCCAACCAGATTCCGGGTTGTGTCGTCACCGATAAACTACTTGCAAAACTGGATGAAGAAAGAAGTGCTAAAGACAAAGGCAAGCAAGCCAGACTCGACCGCACCGCTAAGATGTATGCCATCGCCAAAGGTCTGGGCTACAAAGGAGTGCATATCGGAGGGCACGGGGCCACTTATGAAATGGTGGAATATATCATTGACAAGGGAGAGGAATCAGCCTCGAAATGGCAGGAACTGCTAGCCGAATTCGATTTCCCGCAGAAAAATGGCTCCTATCTGTACCTGAAGGATGAAAAAACAGGCTTGAATTCGGATAAATTAGCCGCAAGAAACGCCAAGACTTCCAATCCTCCGATTTATATGCTCTCAAGGTTGGCACACGCCACCATGTTCAATCCGAATAGTATCGTTTTCAAAGCGCTGAAACCAATCGCAAAGAGCGCTGACGCAGGACCGAAGATGAAATCCGCCTTCGGAGCTTTCGAGCATATTAACAAAGTGGCGCTATTCGACTGTATGAACTGCGGCGACTGCGGATTATTCGATGTTGCTTTCCTGTGCCCGATGTCCCAGTGTCCCAAAAACCAGAGGAACGGCCCGTGCGGCGGAAGCTATGAGGGCTGGTGTGAAGTCAATCCCGACAAGAAATGCATCTGGGTGAAAGCCTACCAGCGCCTGAAGAAGCATAAAGAAGAAGATTCGATTGGAGAGTATATCGTGCCGCCCTGCAACTGGGAGCTACAGCATACGTCTTCCTGGTTAAACTTCTATCTAGGGCGCGACCATACTGCAAAGCGACTTGGTATCAAGCCTCCCGAAAAGAAGACTGCATCCAAAGAACCGCCGAAAGTTGGTTAGTACTAAGTCACTTTTGGAGCGTAACAAATGAGCAGTAAGGATGAGAAGAACGTAAAAGAAACTAAAAAGGGATCTGCCCCTACTGTTAGGTCGATTGTTACGATAAGAAATTATTGAAAAGGCCTATATAGAAGATGTTCATAAATATCGACCGTTTATGACCTCTCCAGCGTGTCCTATATGTCTTAGTACCAGTATTGTTAGCAAGATGTACAGTTCCCCTGTTGTCAATCACCCTGGTATTGTAGTTTGGAAATGTCCCATAGACACAGTGTATCACAGGGATAATCGAGTAGCTTCAGGTGCAGCTCTTAATAGTAAGTACTTTAGGGCCTAATACCTATGGAAGAAATAAGTATCAAGCGAATCTGTGTTAACTGTGGGTCCAGTCCGGAAGTAAAACCTGAATATACCCAAGCAGCCAGGACACTTGGATAACTTCTTGCGAAAAATCACATCGATTTGGTTTATGGTGGAGCGGATGTGGGTCTTACGGGAGAGTTAGCGGATACAGTCCTTCGCTGTGGAGTAGTAGCTATAAGTATCATCCCAAAATCTTTCGCCGATAAAGTCTCACATGCAGGTTTAACAGAACTACACATTGTCGATTCTATGCACGAACGAAAACAGATGATGTTCGACTTGTCTGATGGATTTATTGCACTCCCGGGTAGTATGGGTACTTTGGAAGAAATCTTTGAGTTGCTTACACGGTCACAACTCGGATTGCACAAGAAACCCTACGGTATATTGAATGTGTGCGGTTTCTATGACCACCTATTAAGTTTTTTAGACTATGCTGTTTCTCAAGTGTTCATTAAGCAAGATCATCGAGACATGATATTAGTAGAAGAATCCCCCTGCTAAACTTTTAGTTCATATGTCCAAGTATAAGGTACCCAATATTGAGAAAGGGGTAGGATTGAGACGGAAAGATATTACAGATCATTAGGTAACAATCGTTCAGAATATTCTCTTATGGATAAAAAGGAG
>CAIWXV010000090.1 GCA_903916765.1 uncultured Dehalococcoidia bacterium
CGGAAATGCCTACGGGTAGAATTTGAGCGCCGGTATGTTGTGCGAGAAGCGCTGTGCCATTGAGCGCCGGTAACAGTTTTGCATTCAGGCTACGGGTGCCTTCCGGGAAAATAATCAAGGCGAAATCTTCCTTGACGTATTCTTCCATAAGGCGGATAGTTTTTCTATCGGCGACTCCCTGATAGACAGGGAAACAACCTATCGATTTCATCAGTGTTCTCATAAATATATTGCGAAAGAACCCCTCTTTGGTGGCGAATCTCATTTTTCTCTCTATTAATATGCCGATGATTTGGGGTTCAGCAAAGGTGATGTGATTAGCAATGATTATTAATGGACCGGTGCCGGGAATATTTTCCCGTCCGTTTACTCTTAATCGGGTGACGATGAAGAAAGTTACTCTTACGATAAACCTACTGAAATAAAAAAACCAAGACACAAATTACCTCACATAAAAATAATTCAGATTTGATTATAGTGGATGAGTAACTTGAGGGCAAATGGAGAGGTTTACTCCATCTCATCTTTCTCATACAGAATAGCACTGACCGCTGCCAATCCGGCAGTTTCAGCGCGGAGAATACGGTGTCCCAGACTGGCAATGGCAATGCCGTGTTTCTGGGCGAGTTTTACCTCCGATTCATGGAAACCCCCTTCAGGTCCGATGAATAAGCTGATTGTCTTGGCGGTTTTCAATGGTGGATTTTGAAGGATTTGTTTTAAGCCCTTGCTATTTTCTTCTTCCCAGAGTAGAAGCGCCGGTTTGTTTGCAGTATCACAGGCTTCCTCAAAAGAGACTACGGAATGCAGGGTGGGTAGAATCGACCGCTCCGATTGTTCGGCGGCTTCGCGGATGATTTTTTGCCAGCGTTCCATCTTGCTTCCCGATGGATTCTTTATGACACATCTTTCGCTGATGAATGGCACAATTGCCGTTATTCCTAATTCCACGCATTTCTGAAGTGCCAGTTCGAACCTGTCTGATTTAAGTAGTGCTTGATAGAGCGTGATTTTAACGACAGGCTCACCTTTGCCGGGTTTCTTGCTTATAACTTTTCCCTGTGCTTCTTTCTTTGTGAGCCATTCAAGCTCTACCTCGAACTCCCAACCGCTGTTATCCAACACAATGATACGGTCGGTTGGTTTCAATCTCAGGACGTAGCCGATTTGATACAAAGGATCGTCGGTGATTTTTACCTTATCGTTTTCGAACCATTCTTTCGGTATAAAGAACCGGTGCATATCGCTCCTGTTTTGATGTCATTATGAAGAATGGGAAACAGCTTGCACCATTCCATTCCCCTTATCCATCATTCCTATTACCATTCTGGACTTGATCCAGAATCCAGAAAACTCCCCAATGTCTTTCACTTATATTCAGGATGATATTCTTTCCGGATTCCAGCTGGAGTTTATCTCGTACTCGATACGGGGCTGGAATGGAGTATTAGGAGGGCGAATCGGGGACGGCAAATGATGATATTTACCCTATCTTATCCTTGCGGTAGCCTTTGTTATCGATAATGACCCGTGCATCACCGGTCTGCTTTACTACTTCCCCGATGATTTTGGCTTCGGGAAGGGCTTTCGTAATGCGGCTGGCTTTTTCAGGCGCACATATAACGGCCATGCCGATTCCCATATTGAAAACCTGGTACATCTCTACCGTTGATACTCCACCTTCTTCTTTGATGACTTTGAAAATCGGAGGCACGGTCCATTTACGACTGTTGAATCGTGCTGCAAGCGATTCCGGTAGAATGCGGGGTACGTTGCCTACCAATCCACCGCCGGTAATATGTGCCAAGCCTTTGATAGCGGGTAATAATGGTTTTAATGTCTGATAATAACAAGTATGGGGTTTCATCAGTGCAGCGCCGATTGTTCCCCCCAGTTCTTCTGAGTAAACACCCAAGTCCTTCCGTGTCTGTCCGAGAATCTTGCGTGCCAGAGAGTAACCGTTGGTGTGAAGACCGTTTGAGGGCAAGCCGATAATAGCATCGCCGACAGCGATTTCCTTTCCCATGATAATTTTGTCTTTTTCTACTACGCCGACAATGCATCCAACTAGGTCGTAATCGTCGCCGGTATAAATCCCCGGCAATTCCGCAGTCTCACCACCGATGAGAGCACAACCGGCAGATTTACAAGCTTTTACCAGCCCACCGACAATCTCCTCTATTCTCTCCGTCACCAGATTTGCAGTGGCGATGTAGTCCAGGAAGAATAGCGGCTCTGCACCACTGGTGAAGATGTCGTTGATACAGTGGTTGACGATATCGATACCAACCGTGTCGTGTTTATCCA
>CAIWXV010000091.1 GCA_903916765.1 uncultured Dehalococcoidia bacterium
CCAGATATTGCGTCACCCGCTCCAGCTGACTTTTCAGAAGATCAAGCTCATCAAGAAAATTACTTATTTGAATATGCCATAAATCGCATACTCCTGCCTCAACGCTGCAGACACTTCTCATCCATAACTGGTTGGACTTCTTCCACCAGCCGCCTTTAACAGCAGGCTTGCTCAAGCCGTGTCCCTTAAATGTCGCTCGAATGCGATTCTTTACCATTACCACCTTATCGACTATCTTCTTGCGATGAAGGATTGTCTCTCGCCATTGACGAACTTCTTTCGACGGCATGTAAACTTCAGGTATCTCTCCTATGCTTAATAATACTGCCATCTTCCGAGCGTCTATACGATCATTCTTCTTGGCCGTTCTGTATATCCAGGTCATCTTCGACGGATTGGCAACCTTAATTCTGTCAGCATAATCTATAAGCGAATCATATATAAATCCCGCCTGACCGCTTATCTCAAATACAACTTCTACCCCGCTGCCATCCTGTTTTTCAGACCTCAGAAATTTCCTCATCGATTCAATGTCCGAATTAATGGTCATATATCTGTCTTTCCTCCCTGCCTGAACAATACAACATACTGTCTTCTTGCAATCAATGTCAAATCCGATATACTTGTCCATATGAGCCTCCTTGAGCTTATTGGTTATTGTGCGACGCCACGAGCGTCAGCACGTAAATTTTTGGGACGTTTAACAATCTCGTATTATAACCAAGCTTGGAGACTCCGGTTTCATAGCTTATGTTATGAAAGGATGCAGCAATGAAGTTCATTAAATCCGTAAAGTATGTCAACCGTATATCTGTTTTTTCTTTCCTGTTGGGTCTCTTGCTGGTTACGGCGGTGCGGGCTGACAGCCGTGTTGATACCGTGATTAACAGCACTTGGAAGTTCAATCGAGCCGATGTCAACAACGCTCAGTCGCCTAGTTTTAATGACACCTCCTGGAGTACCATCAATTTGCCTCACACCTGGAACGCTCTCGACGGCGAAGACGGCGGCAGCGATTACTATCGCGGTATAGGATGGTATCGCAAACACTGCACCATTGGCTTGGAACATCTCGGCAAACGCGTTTATCTCTTTTTCGAGTCAGTAGGCATAGCGGCGGATGTTTATTGCAATGGTGTTAATATTGGTCACCATGATGGGGCCTATGCGGCGTTCTGTTTCGACATAACAAGCGAGGTCGTCTTCGGAGCCGATAACCTGATTGCCGTTAAAGTTAACAATTCCAGCTCTCTCGGAATAGCGCCTCTTTCCGGTGATTTTACTCAATGGGGCGGTATCTGTCGGAGCATCCATCTGCTTATCACAAATCCCGTTCACATTACACCGCTGGACTATGCTTCTCCGGGCGTTTATTTAACGACCACCGATGTCAACAGTACCGCCGGTGCCCTCAGTGTCAAAACCCTGATTCGCAACGCCGGTACCACGGCTAAAAATGTTACGGTCCGTGCAACTATCAAAGACGCCAACAACATTACGGTGGGAACAC
>CAIWXV010000092.1 GCA_903916765.1 uncultured Dehalococcoidia bacterium
GACTTATTAGATTTCCCAGCCGAGGGCCTAAACTCTGAGGGTCTGGGAATTGAGGTTCAAAATGATATTAACCTGCAGCCTTCTGAAGCACCTTTAGGGGGAGAGCGAAGCGGCGGCATCAATCGTGGTCAGATCGCCTCTCTTGTGCTGGATACCTGCAAGAATATCGAAGAGGCTAAGGTAGAATTTTTAAACAATAGGGTATACTTTCCTAAGATCGCTGAACACTACCTGATCTACGATAAGTACGGCAATTCTACAGTAGTGGATTTCCTACCTCAAGATGGCAGCGTTCATTTCAGCGATACAATCAATCAACTCCATATAATGACCAATCATCCGGAGGCAATTTATCCTTCAACAGATGTTTTTCCTGAATTGGGTAACAACAGCAGTTATTACAATTCCTTTAACCGCTTCAAGACTCTGTTATTTATCACAGAAAACCACGTGGGCAAATATACTATGCAGGATGCGGTTGGAAGTTTAGAAATCGTCCAAGCTCAGGTAAACGCGCAGTCGATTACGACAGGTGGATTGAATGAATCAGTGCCTGTTAGGACCATTTGGACCTCAATCGTTGATTTGACGAACAGCACCATCTCAGTCAGATTCTACTTGAGAGATAAGCCTCTCGATCCAATAGGCAATAGCAGCGTGTTCACCAGATTTTTCAATTTCACTCTTAAGAATATAAAAAAATAGGAGGGGGCATAATCTGGGCTGTGATTGAGCACTCAATTCATGGATTTGCATTTCGAGAATCTCAAGACTTATTCAAGGTAAAGATTTGTCCATTCCATTAAAGGCAAGATGAGCTGGCTTCACCATGACTTCGTCCTTCTGTGATTAGAGACTATTAAACGATTCAGGCCTAAATACAACAAATATTATCGAAATTCGAAGAATTAAATATCTAAAGACAGCCTCCCTTAAAGGTCTGCCGATTAAGCGATAATAGTTAGGACTTTAATAAGCCAAGAAGGATCTCTTCTCCAATTTTCGAGTACTACTATGATGGATTTAAGAAGTTAACCAGCTCTATTAAGTTTTCTATTTTTTATATATCTATTATAAAAAGCAAAAAAGAGGAAGAGCCGATTTGAATCCCAAGCTAATGAGCGTCAGCGGTGCATCTCCCTCAATCGATATATATATATCAAAATTTGATGACGTTTGTAGTAACGTTCGTGTCATTCTTCATTTTATCGCATTCTGCACAACCAGATTTTGCATTTTGTCCGCTTTGCGAGGTAGACAGGGTATTGCTAACCTGCGACAAAGATGGCACTGCGCTGTGATCTCCCGTGATTGACATGTTGACCAAGTCGCTGGCCTTGACAAACCCTGCATTATTAGATACAGCATGGTTAATGAATTGCTTAAGCGCGTCTAAGTAATCCCCCGTGCCGGATATGGAACTGTGCAGGCTTATGATCACCGGTTCATCTTTGCCAGAAACTTCATCGAACTTGCCTACCAGCAGATCATGCCATTGAGATGAGCTCAGGCCTTTTTCCTTGCTCTCACGGTCATCGAGGGCGACCTTCTCGCCTGAGAGAGCATAAGTGCTTATTGGAACTGCGTAGAATTTATGGCTCTCCACTTTGTATGGCCAAACATTATTCTCATGCCCGGGAGCATATAGAA
>CAIWXV010000093.1 GCA_903916765.1 uncultured Dehalococcoidia bacterium
ACCACAAGTTACTCCCTTAATTCAAGATACTATCCACGTGAC
Source organism: uncultured Dehalococcoidia bacterium (assembly GCA_903916765.1). Lineage (GTDB taxonomy): Bacteria > Chloroflexota > Dehalococcoidia > Dehalococcoidales > Fen-1064 > Fen-1064. The sequence continues at coordinate 43 of CAIWXV010000093.1, forward strand.
ATGCCCTCAACAGCGGTACCAGTTCTTATCTCGTTACCCCAGCGCGTATAGTCTTAAATAGTCGATAGTCGATAATTACTAGCACTATACTGTCGGCTTTGATTATATTATCTAACTACGGATTTATCAACCAGTAATAAAATATCCGGAGGCTCTAACTCTACGAGAAACACGGCTTGCGTGGCTAAGAAGATAACAACATTTTGCTATCGTCAACGCACATTTTTTGACGAATAATGAACATATATACTGAAACCGTAAATCTAAAATCCAGCGGGTGGCGAATTTGCAGTTAGTATTTATGCCGTTCTTATAGTTCAGTCAGTTGACAATTATTAATATAGTATTACAATAATAATATATAATAATGTATATATATAACTAGAAACGTATAGAGGTTGTAATGGATAAAATAGATTCAGAAATGTACCAACTTAAAGCGGACCTGTGCAAATCATTTGCTGACCCTAAAAGGCTGATTATCATTGATGAATTAAGAAGTGGGGAAAAAACGGTGACTGAGTTAGTTAAGAACACCGGCATACCGCAAGCCGTCCTTTCTCGTCAATTAGGTATTCTTAGGGCAAGGGGGGTTGTAAAACCCCGTCGTAATGGTAACAACATGTTTTACAGTATCACCGACACGCGTATATGTAAAGCCTGTGATATTGTCCACCAGGTGCTTTTAAATAATTTTGCAAAAAACGGAGAAATTGCTAGGAATCTATTAAATAAAAATACAAGAATTTAACATAATATTTGTAAGGAGATGATAATGGGTAAAATAGATACTGCCGACAGGAAATATCTGGAAACAAAATTTGGTGATAGAGTAACCTTTAGAAAAACAGAGCGGAAACTATACGGACATGATGTCGCCGCTTTACCCAGTTTAGTCAAACCGATGGTAGGTAATACTACCCCGGATGCCGTAGTACAACCGGTGAATGAAGCTGAACTGGTTGAACTTATGAGGTGGGCGGCGGAGAGAAAAATACCCCTTACACCACGCGGGAAAGCGACGACCGGTTACGGTGGTGTTCTGCCTGTAAAAAGAGGCATAGTTGTAGATTTCCATTACATGAAAAATGTAAAAAACATCGATAAATCACGTCTGATTGCTACAGTTGAACCGGGAATAGTATTTGAGAAGTTAGATAAGCGGTTAAAAGAACAGGGGCTTACCTTGTGTTCTTATCCGTCCAGCTATCCGGCTGGGACTCTGGGCGGGTGGCTGGCTCAGGGTGGTGCCGGTTTCGGCTCATTCGAAACAGGCTGGTTTCGTGATAACGTTGTCAGCGTCAAACTGGTTACTCCAAGCGGTAAGATTAAAGAGATTAAAGACAAAGAATTAGATCTGGTCAGTGAAGCCAACGGAATTACTGGTTTTATCAGTGAAATTACCATGAAGGTCCAGCCTCTCGAAGAATTAGAGGTTGTTGCGGTAGGCAGTCTAGGCGGTAACAATTTACAGCAACTAATTCAATCTATTATTGATAAAAAAGTGCCCGTGTGGTCTCTTTCTTTTATCAATCCGCGAATGGCTGAATTCCGTAATATCGCTCCGCTCATGGAGCATTTCGGGCATCCCGTCGAAGAAAGAGTCATCATGCCAAAAATGTATATTACCACGCTGGCTTTCCGTAAGAAAGACCGTGAGCAAGTTGTAAAGCCGCTCAATGAAATTGTTCAAGCTTGCCAATCAGAAATTTTACCCGAAAAAATAGCTCAGCACGAATGGGCGAACCGATACAAGATAATGATTGTAAAACGACTGGGGCCGAGTCTGGTCCCGGCCGAAGTAGTCGTGCCTCTTTTTAATCTTGCAGCAGTAATTACCGACCTTGAAAAGCTTGTCAACCAGCCACTGGTAAAAGAAGGCATTGCTATCCGGCAGGGAACTAACGGCCAACCTGAAGTAGTGATTCTGGGTTTTATCCCCAGCGACCAGCGGCAGTTTAATTATAACTTTGTCTTTGCGCTGTCTTTAACAGTAATGAGTATCGCTGAAAAACACGGCGGACGTGCTTATTCCACCGGTTTATTTTATGCGAACAAAGTGCAAAAAATTTTAGGAAAATCCAGGACAGACCGACTGATTGCTTTCAAAAAAGAGGTCGACCCTGAAGGCATAATGAATCCCGGTAAGGTGATTGGAAAAGGGTTAATCAATTTTTTTATAAAGCTTGCCGGCATAGTGGAACCGGTTATCAGGCCATTCGGCAATAAAGTCGTTACTCAAATTGGCGAGCGAAAGCAGCGTAAGGTGAAAGATATTCCGGCCGATGTTGTCTGGTACGCCTATGCATGTTCCCAGTGCGGTTATTGTGTTGATGAGTGTGACCAGTTTTACGGTCGTGGTTGGGAAAGTCAGAGCCCACGGGGGAAATGGTATTGGCTCCGAGAATATATGGAAGGACGTGAAAAGTGGGACCAGTTTATGGTGGATACGATATTAGCCTGTACCACCTGCGAATTGTGTAATTACCGTTGCTCAGCCTCTTTACCTATTGAGCAGTCATGGTTGAAACTGAGGGGGCAACTTGTTACGGAAGAAAAGCGGATGACCTTCCCTCCATTCGAAATGATGGCAGCAGCACTCCGTAAAGAAGGAGATATCTGGGCCGGCTACCGTAAAAACCGAACCGATTGGTTTCCTAAGGACCTGGTTGAGAAACATGGATCGGCTCACAAGGCTAAAGCAGTTTATTTTGCTGGTTGCACTGCCAGTTATGTGGAACATGACATCGGGATGGCAAGTGTCAGATTATTAGACCTTGCGGGAGTGGATTTCACTTATCTGGGAGAAAAAGAAAATTGTTGCGGAACACCGATGTTAGTATGTGGGAAATGGGATGTGTTTGAGGAAACCCTTCGGAAGAATATACAGGCAGTAAGAGACTGCGGAGCGGATACTGTTATTTCTTCCTGCCCGGCTTGTGATATGATGTGGCGACATGTTTATCCCAGCTGGGCTAAGAAACTCGGTATCGACTACAATATCACCGCCAAACATTACAGCGAGATAGTTGCTGAAAAATTGAAAACAGGGGAATTCAAATTCCCCGACAATCAGAATCAACCTGTAACTGTAACCTGGCACGATTCCTGCCACATCGGTAGGGTGTCCGGGGTTTATGAAGAGCCGCGTCAGCTTATTAAGGCAATCCCGAATGTTACGCTGGTTGAAATGGAAAGCAATCGAGAAAATGGGCATTGTTGCGGTAGTGTTTTAACGCTGATAAAAGAACCACCGGTGGCGGCTGAAATCGGGTATTCCCGTCTTGAGGAAGCAAGCAAAGCAGGAGCTGAGAAAGTATTGGCTTTATGTCCTTGCTGTGAATTTCAACTGCGCGTTAGCGCCGAAAAAAAGAAGTCGCCTATCGAAGTTGTAGATCTGGCGAGATTTGTTACATCACGGTTGGGATATGATTTCCCTGACCCGAATCCCGAAGTGCAAAGACAATGGGCGGTGTTTGAAGCAATGATTGCCTTAATGACACCGCAGGGATTTGCAGACTTGATGGGGACAATGTGGCCTGAGATGATAGATGCTATGCCGTTCGGCATGGGTTCGATGATGAGAGGGATGGGTAAAATACCCGGCGCTCTTAATATAATGAAACCTTTATTCCCGGTGCTTTTCCCGAGATTACTGCCGATGATGATGCCCAAGGTAATGCCGACAATGCTGAAGCATGTTACGGAACGTATCCCGATGCCTGATTATATGGCAGAGCAAATGCCGGAAATCATGCCACTGGTTATGAATAACCTGATGCCTCACATGCTTGGAGATGTTGTACCCCTGGTTACACAACCGATGATCGATTACTTGCAGGGTAAGAACCATGGCAAGTAGAAAATGGGTTAGACGGTAATCTACTGTTTGAGAGGCGTATCAATAAAGTCAATAAAATAATTCTCGATTTTCTCAAAAAGCACCGACGAACATCGGGGTGAATGCATTGCACCAAAAGGTTCCCCTTTTGGAGTGGTGGAGACGGGGGAGAGTTCGAATCACATCTTCAATATTTTCTGCAGGGCTTTATCCTGTGTGCGTTTAGTTGGTCATAGCGAAGGAAATCGAATCACAATTTAGTCGGTGCTATACCTTCGCGAATATCAAAGTATTAGGCGTCGTTGAATGGTTTCGCTCCGTACTAGACTTTCCAATTGTTCCTATCCCCACCGCATAAATATGGAAGATGCCTTCAGTGGTTAGTGTTGAAACGTTTCGTAAGATACTATTTCACTCAACGGTTTCCTCATTTTGCCATGCCTGTCAGGTGATGCTGCCTTTCCTGATGCGTATCCAATACCTAAAATATTCACTGGTTCGATATTCTCAGGTAAATTGAACTCCGTTTTAACAACATCTAGTCTGAAATAGCATATCCAGATTGTGCCTAACCCTAGTTCGGTAGCTTGCATCATCATGTGGTCGGTTACGATACTGGTATCGATATCAATTAAATTCTTGCCGTCATACGGCCTCGTCCAGACAGTGTTTTTATTACCACACACGATAATAACTAACGGGGCTCCGTAGAAATTGGTAGCCTTTTTAAGTTTTTCAAAGCCGGAACTTTCTTGAACTACAATAAGCTCCTGCGGTTGCTTATTGGCTCCGGTGGGAGCTACTCTGCCAGCCTCCAAGATGACTTTTAATTTTTCTTGCTCAACTGGTTTTGTTAAGAAATTACGAACGGCATAACGTTTTTTAGCCAGTTCTAGGAAACTCATAAATTCACCTCATAATTATTTATGAACTGTATAAATATTAATAATCAGGTTATTTTATGGCCTGCCCCCATTAGTGGTCCAACCTGCATCTTAGCTTCAGGAGCGGGTGGTCTGTAATTAAGGGCACTGTGCGGTCGGATTTGATTATATATGAATAGCAAAGAGGTATCAATATATCGGACGGGGAGCTGGGGGTTTTGAAAAATGGTTGAACTCCCCGTCAAAAAGATCAGACACAGAAAGAACATTAACTTTACATAATGGTGGAGACGAGGGAGAGTTGGTCTCTACGAGAAACACGGAACGATAAGGTGCTGGGGTGGGTGAGTTCGAATATCCTGATATAAAAATGGTGGAGAGGCATATCTCAGCACTCTCCACCCAAGTTCCAGTCTCACGGATCTTAAATCTCAAAAATCACAGTCATCACGACCATATCAGCTGCCATTACAGCTCTTTCTATAACGAGACAGATCCAGTTTCAATTGTCCCTGCTGCCTGCAGGGGTTTAACTATCAATCTGGAATACCATCCAAATCGCATGAACCCTCATAATGAACCTCCTAATCCGTATTTGGCTCTTATGGGGCAACCTAATTTAATTATACCCCGGGTAATCGATAAGTCAATACTTATACTAATGCGTGGCGCTGTCTCTACGAGAAACACGGCTTGTATGGCTTTACAATCAGATGCGTTGGTTGTATCATTGGTGCCGAGAAGAAGCCACAAATCAAGGTCGAGCCACGCTCAGTAAAGATATTACTCTGACACACTACTAGGAGCTTATGGATTCAAGAGAGCGAGTACTAACCGCTATAAATCATCGGCAACCAGACCGCGTGCCTGTTGATTTCGGTGGACATCGTTCTTCTGGCATCGCGGCTATCGCATACGCCAAGCTCAAAAAAGCACTGGGAATTACCAGTGGCAACATCTACGTCTATGACATGATTCAACAACTCGCTATTGTGGAACCGCCGGTATTGGATGCTTTTGGTGCTGATGTCATAGAGATGGGACGTGGCTTCATGCTCGACGACAAGGAGTGGAAGCCATGGGTACTGCCCGATGGTACACTGTGTAAGATTCCTGCGTATATTAATGTGGAGAAGCGGGGCGATGACTCTTACCTGATATCTGATGATGGTGTGGACTTGGCTATTCAGAAAAATGGATGTCTATACTTTGAGCAAATTCACTGGCCTCTGGCTAATCGGCCAATGGAAACCGATGATTTTTCAGACCTAGCAGACGTTTTCAAACATGGCATGTGGACGGGTGTTCCTACCCCGGGCAATCACATACCGCTTACTCCGGCTGGGCTGAAGAGACTCGCTGCAGGTGCTAAAGCTCTTCGCGAATCTACAGACCGTGCGATCATTGGCCTCTTTGGCGGCAACCTCTTTGAGATTCCAGAGTGGCTTTATGGTATGGAAAAATACTTGACCTACATGGTACTATACCCTGAAGCCTGTATCCGTCTGTCGGAAAAGCTCTGCCAGCTTCACTTATCCAATCTGGAAAAGTGGTTGAGTGCTGTTGGACCTTATATTGATATCATTCTCTTCGGCGATGACCTAGGGGGGCAGAATGGTCCGCTGATATCAACAGCGATGTACCGTAGATATTACAAGCCCTACCACAAGAAACTCTGGTACCGTACCAAGGAACTGGCTCCCCACATTAAGATTCACCTTCATTCATGTGGAGGCATTGAACCACTGTTTGAGGACCTGATTGATGCTGGGCTGGAGATGGCTAACCCAGTTCAAATTACCTGCCGGGGGATGGATGCCCACAGCCTGAAGACTGAGTATGGCTCTCGTTTCACCTTCTGGGGTGGTGGCTGCGATACACGTTATATATTGCCGCGGGCTACTCCCAAAGAGGTGACCAAGCACGTCAAGGAACAGATTGCCATCTTGAACCCAGGCGGCGGATTCATCTTCCAGCAAGTTCATAACATCATGGCTGATGTGCCTGTCGAGAACATCTTGGCTATGTTTGAAGCTATCCACGGCTAATTTGTGATAGCCTCAGGTTGCACGATTATTAATCCAGAAGCAACAAAAGTCCATAATGTTAACTCATTGATAGAAATGTCCACCAAATTTCACTTCTAAATGATGAGTCTGATAAAGCTTACAGAAAAATAAACCATTTAGTTCATATTTGCGCGGAGGTGAACTAAATGTTAAAATCCCATCTCCCCGCCCAGAAATTTAGCTTCAAAAACACGAGGACACCACTTAGAGATCTTGTTTCTGAATCTGGTGGAGACGGGGGAGAGTCCATCTATACCCGAAACACGGAAGAAAGAAATATTCGAGTGGTTGTCTTTCAGGTCTCGTTAATAATGTAATAAATTCCTCAAGTTGCTGATTTTCATTAAGTACCTTATGTCGTTTTTCTTTTGGTGCACTTACCGGGCAATTTCCCGAATGTTATAAGTTTTCTGGGTGCTCTGCGTAAGCTTTACAATCGGATACGTTAGGTATATCATCGGTCTCAAGAACAAAAATGTTCGAGGTCGGCTCACTTAGAGTTGATATGGGAAATCCCGTGTGAATAATAATCGGAAATGTTTTGGAAGATAAGAAAGTAAGGACTATTTCTATAAAATACGCAAATTATATCATGGATTATGCAAATCTTAACCATCAGGGCATCGTATAAACAAGGATGAACCAACCGTATTATCGCTATACTATGAGTATTTCTATCTTCGGTGGCGGATTAAGAAAGGAATGAGATGAGAGCTTATGTTATCAGGCGTTTGCTCTTAATTATACCTACGCTCTTTTTGGTGAGTGTCATAGTCTTTGTTGCGATGCGTATTATGCCCGGAGATATTGTGGACCTGATAATATCGGTCCGGGCGCCTTCCGGGGAAACCGATGTAGTTGCGTTGAGAGAGGAGATACGAACTGACCTGGAACTGGATAAGCCGATTTATGCCCAGTATGGTAACTGGGTAGGGCGTATCCTGGTTCACGGTGACTTCGGAGATTCGTACTGGACGAGGAAATCGGTGATGGAGGATATATCCAACTCAATTCCGGTATCCATCGAACTCGGTATCTTCGCAGTAATCATAGGGTTACTAATTGCTATCCCTGTGGGTATTTATTCGGCGATACGGCAAGATACGGTGGGTGATTACTTGGGCCGTAGCTTCGCCATATTTTGTATTGCCGTTCCCGGCTTCTGGTTGGCTATTATGGTTATGATATTTCCGTCGGCATACTGGGGTTGGTCACCGCCGATGCAGTATGTCTCCTTCCTTGATAATCTCGCCGGAAATCTGCGTATAATGGCAATTCCAGCGGTTATTCTTGGTATGGGTATGTCAGGAACAACCATGAGAATGACGCGTACGATGATGCTGGAAGTGCTGAGACAGGACTACGTCAGAACTGCTTGGTCAAAGGGTCTCAAAGAGAGAACGGTCATCTTGAGGCATGCTGTAAAAAATGCGCTTATCCCTATAGTTACTCTGGTCGGGATGCAGTTACCTATCTTGGTTGGAGGAGCAGTTATTATTGAACAGATATTCAATCTGCCAGGTGTAGGTCGCCTGATGTTAGCAGCTCTTTTCAATAGAGACTACCCCACGGTGTCTGCAATAAATGTGCTGGTAGCCGTATTTGTATTAATGATTAATCTGGTTGTGGATATGATTTACGCCTATTTAGACCCCAGAATTCGTTATCGGTAAGGGAATACGAGAATGATTGAAGCCGTAGATAATAATGTAAAGCTTAAGCAATCGAGGAAACGCTCCCGGTTTGCCGACATAATCATAAGGTTGGTCAAAGAGAAACCGTTGGGTACCGTCGGTGGGGTTATCGTACTCATATTCATACTTACCGCGATCGTGGCTTATTTCTTGCCAACTAATCTGATGTCCGAGGTACGTCTGGGTAATTTAGCCGAAGGTCCATCAACCCGGTTTATCATGGGTACTGACCAGCTAGGGCGGGATGAGTTCATGCGCCTCATCTTCGGAACTAAAATTTCCATCACTGTAGGACTGCTTAGCTCTGCATTGAGTGTACTCATATCGACGGCTATCGGTAGCATTTCCGGTCTAATCGGCGGCAAGACCGATATGATAATACAAAGGGTCGTCGATGCCTGGATGTGTTTCCCTGCGTTGTTTATTCTTATGACTTTGATGAATGTAGTAGGGGCAGGTGTAGCTCAGATGATAATCGTGCTGGGGGTAGCGACCGGCATCTCCGGTTCGAGAGTAATAAGAAGTGCTGTTATCGGTATTAGAGCGAACGTATATGTGGAGGCTTCGACAGCTATCGGTTGTACAAACTGGCAAGCACTTACCCGCCATATTCTGCCTAATATTATGGCTCCCGTAATTATTCTCTTCACGATTGGTATCGGTGGTATGGTTTTAGCAGAGGCTACACTGACTTTCCTGGGATTTGGACTTCCGCCGGATGTAGCCAGCTGGGGGCGTATGCTTAATGATGCAACTCGGCAAGCACTACAAGCTCCTTTGTTATCCCTCTGGCCCGGACTTGCCTTGAGTTTATTGGTGTATGGTATCAATATGCTGGGTGATGCGGTGAGGGATATACTTGACCCGAGACTGAGAGGCGGTGTCGGACGTTATCAAGGAGTAAAGGTTAAAAAGCTCAAACACAAGAGCGAGACTCAGGAACTCAAAGCCGCTATAGGTAAGTAAATCCTAGCCAATTTACTTGAACAAATGAATACGTAATAAGAAAGGGGACTCTTCGTCCCCTTTCTTATTACCCACACCTTTATTCCGGTAGGGATTCTTATACCGAAGCGGTGATATAATATATAAACTTGGGATGAAGCGAGTAATATTTTAAGGAGAGGTGGTTTTTTATAAATGTCCACATTGGCTTTTGATGATATGCATCTGCATTACGAGGTCCATGGCTCAGGTCCACCGATTTTTCTCCATCATGGACTTGGCGGAAGCAGCCAGTATTGGTACAGACATTTACCATGGCTCACTAAGAAGTATCAGGTAATCATTCATGATGCGCGTGGTCATGCATTATCGACGGCTCCAGCCGACTATAATCGTTACTCATGGGAGATTATGGCTGATGACCTTAACCGGCTTATGGAACATCTGGGAATTCAAAAAGCAATAGTAGGCGGACTCTCGATGGGTTGTGGGGTTTCTCATGCTTTTGCTCTTAAATACCCTCAGAAAATCCGTGCTCTCATCCTTTCCGATTGTGCGGGTACCGGTATGTTACCCAAAGATACGCCGCCTAATTTTCATCAGTTGGTGGCACGTCAGTTGGAATCCAGAGAGCAAGTGGTTCGCGAGTATGGAGTCATGGAACATACATATCGTGCGCTAGCTGAAGGTAATGTTATG
>CAIWXV010000094.1 GCA_903916765.1 uncultured Dehalococcoidia bacterium
CTTTGCCGTAATTCCTTTGGATTTTAAATAGTCCACGTGTTTCTGGAGGTATACTTTTGAGGCTTTTATATTATCGTCCTCAAGACGTTGCATCACCTCAGCATTCATTCCTTGCATGCCGCTATAATCGAGGCCGCTGTATTCCTTTCGCCATCAACCGGTGTTCTACAAGCAAATGCTCAACAAAAAATTGGTGTTCATCATGTTCGGCGTCACGGGCAATCCAGAACTCATGTTCCGGAATATATTGATAGCGGTAATGCTGTCCGAAATTGGTGAATTCTTCATCGATGTGACCGCGGATGTAACTACCATCAACGAGCCAGATTCGCAGTTTACCGCGCTCCTCCAGCTTTTGAAGGTAAGGCAATTTTAATGGTTAAGTCATAATTTGCCCCGGTTTCAATTACTTCGACGGGCAGGAATTTACCTTATAACATTGCATCTGGTCTGCAACATTGAGATAGCCGGCTATTTGAGTTTTTTGCTCTTGGGGATTCCATCCCAGAAGGCGCCCCATTTCATTTGCAACAGTCTCGACGGCATCCGTTCCCCGGCATTGCATCAAACCGCTAGAACTGCGGCGGAGCATAAAGTCGCTGACACTCAATGAGCTTTCTTCGCTTACTGCATACCAGATTTGTGCCAGAATATCTTTGGAATGCGGACAGAGGGGTTGTTTCCCGCGGGTATCTGTCTTGACCATTTCCAGAACACGGGAAAAGCGCGAGCCATAAAAATCAGCAAGGTGTGCTACGGTTTCTATCGGCATGCCGGTTTCCCGGGCGGAATCTTCTATCTGTTTCTTTGTTACCGCCGGTGCCCCGGGTAGCGGTGTTTTTGCCGTTTTACAGACTGCCTTCACGCCGAGCTTTTTACAGATGGTATTAGTGACTTCTTCGGCGATGCCACGGTAGCCGGTAATTTTACCACCCAACACGGAGATAAATCCCTCGATACCATCGGTTCGTTGATGGTCGATGAGTTTATGAGCACGGGAAACATTAGATGGCCGTTCATCTCCCGTATAAGGCAAAGACCGCAAGCCGGCATAAGCATAAAAAATATCTTCGGTTTTCAAATGCGGGAATGAGTGCTGTACTTCCTGCATCAGGTAAGATACATCTTCTTTCTCGGCGCAAATAGCTTCCAGGTCTTTTCTGTAATCGGTATCGGTGGTGCCGATAATCGAATAGCCCTGCCACGGAGTGATAAACCAGACACGCCCATCGCTTCTAGCATAGAACATCATCGCATTGTTGCTGATTTTAGGGGTGACCAGATGAACGCCTTTGGTTCTTCTCACCATATCTTTCGGTTGACCGTACATCATACCGCAGATGGAGTCCATCCAGTGCCCGGCGGCATTGACTACCATACGGGATGATACCTGATACTCTTTCCCCGATAAGGTGTCCTGGAATTTGGCGCCTTTGACAGTATTGCCGTCTTTCAAAATTACGGTGACTCGGGCATGATTAAGCACGATGGCACCATTTTCCGCCGCAGAAATAGCGGTTTCCACGCAAAGCCTCTCGGGAAAAGGCACCTGACAATCGTAATAGAGATAAGAGCCTCTCAGTCCTTCCACTTCCAGAGTCGGCTCAATTTTTAACGTTTCATCCCGCGAGTAATGTTTGCGACCCGGCAGACTTTTATCGAAGGAAAGGATATCGTAAACGAGTGTGCCCATTGACATCACGATTCGATCGGTCGGTTTTACTAAAGGGATTAAGAACGGAAGCGGATGCACCAGATGAGATGCTATCTTCAAAAGAATCTCCCGCTCGCGCATATCCTGACGTACCAGACTGAATTCAAAATGTTGTAGATAACGTAATCCGCCGTGAATCAGACGCGTCGAGCGTGAAGTGGTACCGTAAGCAAAATCTTCTTTTTCCAGAAGTAATGTTTTCAATCCACGCATGGAAGCATCGCGGGCGATTCCTGTCCCGATAATACCGCCACCGACGACAATCAAATCAAAGGTTTTCCCTGTAAGTTCCGCAAAATCTCTTTTCATAGCCACACATCCCTTTTTCAGTGTATTGCCCAATTGCGGGAACGCTCAACAGCCCGTTTCCAATCATTATAAAGCATTTCCCGCTGGTCGTTTGGCATCTTCGGCTCATAGGTCCGGGTAATATGACACAACCGGGAGATTTCGCCTGTGTTTTTCCATAAACCTACTGCCAGACCTGCCAGATAGCCAACACCCATAGCTGTGATGTCCGGCACTGCTGTCAAATAGAGGGGTATTCCTAAAATATCCGATTGAAACTGCATCAACACTGAATTGGCAGTACCGCCGCCATCAACACGGAGCTTCGGGATTTTGAGATGAGATTCCTGTTCCATAATTTCGAGGACATCTCTTGTCTGATAAGCGATTGCTTCTAAAGTTGCCCGTGTGATATGTCCTGCCGTTGTGCCGCGTGTTAAACCGATAATAATACCTCGTGCGTACATATCCCAATAAGGCGCTCCCAGACCGACAAAAGCCGGCACGAGATAGACTCCGCCATTATCAGGCACAGACCTTGCCAGAGTTTCGCTTTCTGCGGCATTGCTAATCAATTTTAATCCGTCTCTCAGCCATTGAATTGCAGCGCCGGTGATGAAAATACTCCCTTCCAGAGCGTAGGTTATTTTATTATCGATGCCCCAAGCGATAGTGGTGAGCAATCCGCTCTCGGAGTTTACCGCTTTATTACCGGTATTGAGCAGAATGAATGAGCCTGTGCCGTAAGTGTTTTTGGCTTTACTGAATTCGTGACATGCCTGCCCGAAGAGCGACGCTTGCTGGTCGCCGGCAATACCGCTGATAGGTATTTTTGCATCTCCCAATATGCCTACTGCAGTTTCGCCGTAAACCCGACTGGAAGGTACGACTTTAGGCAAAACGGCTTCCGGAATATTCAGAATCGAAAGAAGTTCTTTATCCCATTGAAGAGCATGAATATTAAATAGCATCGTGCGTGAGGCATTGCTGTAATCGGTGACATGAACTGTGCCGCCGGTCATATTCCACACCAGCCAGCTATCTACCGTACCGAATAGCAGTTCCCCGTCTTGAGCACGTTGTTGTCCGTCGGGGATATTATCCAGAATCCAGCGAAGCTTGGTAGCGGAGAAATAGGCATCGATGATTAAGCCTGTTTTCTTTTTGACGAGCGGGGCTAACCCTTTTTGCTTCAGTTCTTCACATAGCGGAGCGGTGCGGCGGCATTGCCACACGATGGCATTGCTCACAGGCTTGCCGGTATGACGGTCCCAGACAATCGTGGTTTCACGCTGGTTGGTAATGCCGATGCCTTTGACTTGCGGGAATGCTATACCAACCTTCTGAATTGCTTCCTTCCCGATATCGATTACTTTCTCGAGAAGCTCCTGCGGATCCTGTTCTACCCAACCTGGCTGAGGATAGAGCGGGTGCACTTCCCGATAGGCTTTGGAAACCACCTGCCCTTCCGTATCAATCAGGAGCACAGTGGTGCCGGTTGTGCCTTCATCGATAGCGAGGATATAGCTTTTTTGTGACACGATGACTAGCATAGCAAAAAGAGGAGCGCTTCACAAGATTACGGTAAAACTGATTTGCCAATCAGAATTCCGAATCTTTGCCTCTAGGCATATTATTGTAGCGGCGGTATAATGCCGCTGGATGAGAAGGGTTAATTATGTGGTGATGATTTATGCTTTGGATTAATGAACGCAGTCTTCTCGTTACGGTAAGAGTGATTTAGTTTACTACCCCGATTTTAATATCGTTACTGTATGCGGTGATACTGCCACGATAAACATCGGAACTACCGGGGATATTGGTGATGAGGTGAGAAATCAAGCCGCCTGTGGCTGATTCCACTACTCCCAGCGTCATTTTTTCTGACGGAGCAGGTTTATGATTTCCCGTGCTAAATCGTTCGTCATTTACCATCCCCTGGTTGGTTTACTGTTAGTTTTTCTCGCCGCACTTCGTACAAAAAGCGCCACCGTTGAAAGGCTTGAAATCATGATAGCCATCGCCGAAAAGGCATTGGCTTTTTGTGCCGGACTTCGTGCCGCATTTGGCACAGTAGAATTTTTTAGCAGTTGGTTTCGAATGCTGCCGCTTAGCATCGCCAGTCGTGTTCACCGGCAGGTTTGTTCCCCACCACTTAACGAAAGGAGATTTCATCCACCGAACGATGGCTATTCCCTGCCTACCCTTATTAACGCCGCCGGGCTGTTTTGTTTGTTTTCTCCTTCCTTTTCTGGTTGTTATATCAATCCTACATATAGATCGTTCCCAAGTTTATTGGTGCCATAGAAATGGCGGAAACATTTCCCGGATTCTCTACCAGAAGTGATTATGTCTGAACTCCCCGGCCGTACGTGGAAAGCAATCACCAGAAGAGCTGGCAATTTGAGGCTGCAAAGAAGGAGTAAACGTTATCCTGTACATAATAGACGGAAATGGACTATCACAGAAGATGAACGGCTCAAGGAAGGTTATGAGAGTGGAAAACCTGTTGCGTTGCTTGCTCAAGGACTGAACAGGAGTGTATATTCTATTCAGGTAAGAGTTGCTTTGAACAAGCTATCCAGACCATCTTGTGCTATACGACAACAAACTGAAGTGTTGGATGAAAATAACAACCCCACTTATTTTCAGAGTTCCCTGTCAGGGCGGGGATAAAGGGGGTGGGTCGCTTGCCCTGAGCGAAGTCGAAAGGGTTGTGGACAAATACCATTGGCTAACTCAACAACCTGCTCACAACGTCAAACCCAAAAAACAATCGTCCGTTATGGTAAGATAAAAAGAGTATAATAAAACTAAAATAAAGACCCAATATGAACAAATCAGTATCCGAAACCATCATCCTTATAATTATTGCCATAGCCGTGTTTATCGGTCTACGGTTTTCAATTCAAACGTACATCGTCTATGGACCCAGTATGGAACCCAATTTCCATGACAACGAGTGGATAATCGTCAATAAACTGGCCTATAAATTTGGCGAACCGCAAAGAGGCAATATCATCGTCTTTCACCCTCCGACGGGCGATACGAAACCTTATATCAAACGCATCATCGGCTTACCCGGTGAGATCGTAGAGATAAAATCCGGCAAGGTTTACATTCATAAGGCAGACGGAGGCACCATATTATTAGAAGAGCCTTATATTAAAGAGGCGTTTTTCACTAATTACACCAGTAAAACCATTGCGGCGAATGAATATTTTGTGATGGGAGATAACCGAAATAACAGCAGCGATTCCCGTAGCGGTTGGTTTGTATCAAGTGATAAAATAATCGGTAAGGATTGGGTTGCCATTTGGCCTCCCCGTGCATGGGGAACATCATCAACTTACACTCAACCGACTCAGGCAGTCAGTGCCGTCAGTAAATAGTTTTGCGGGAGCCTTAAAATGAATGCCGAAGAAATGTTCAGAAAATCCGGCGCCGTGCTGGAAGGACACTTTATATTAACCTCCGGGAGACATTCTCCGATTTATTGGGAAAAATTCCGTGTGATGCAATACCCTGAATATGTTCAGCAACTTTGCGGAATGATTGCCCGTAATTTCAAAAATCAGTCCGTTCAGCTGGTGGCAGGTCCCACGACTGCCGGCATTATTCTCGCCTTCGAGGTGGCACGACAGATGAGCACTCGCGCTATCTACGCCGAGAAAGCAGAGGGGAAAACCTTTACCTTTAAAAGAGGCGCGGCTATCAATCCGGGCGATAGAGTACTGGTTGTCGATGACGTGCTGACTACCGGTGGTTCCATCAAAGAAGTGATTTCAGCAATTAAAGAACGCGGGGGAATCGTTGCTGGTGTAGGAGTTCTGGTCGAACGTTCCGAGCAGCCTCTTGATTTCGGTGCGCCACTTTTCGGTTGTCATCACGCTACCGCAGTCAGTTATCCGTCTGATAATTGTCCCCTGTGCGATGCCAAAATCACGCTGATCAAACCGGGCGGTAGTTAGGCACATTCTCTTATTGCCACCAAAATCAATTTCTCCCACGCTGTCATCCTTATTTTAGAACAGTGGCGACCTGAACAATCGCATTGAGTAATAAGAAGGGGAGTGTAATAAACTCCCCTTCTTATTTATTGATTTCCGTATGTTACAATCCAATACAAAAGTGGATATGTATAGAATCTAATTATTACAGGATACATCTATTGGCAATTTTAGGGGCATTTCGGTCAAGCTTGGGGATTTAAATGATTTGCGACATATGTGGAGATAGCCACCAAGCTGGTGTAAATGAAGAATAAAGGATAAAGTAAACGGAAAAACATCATAGTTATTCCCCAAACATTGCACTCTTGACCTAAATATGACTACAATTAAAGAAATACCTATTGGGTAGGCAGGAAAATGAAATTCGGAGTACTGGCAAGATACAAGGACTATTTACCGATTACTTCCAAAACACCGATGTTCACGCTGGGGGAAGGCAATACTCCTCTGGTCAGAAGCAAGCAATTAGAGAAGGAAATCGGCTGTAAAGAACTATATTTCAAACTGGAAGGCTGTAATCCC
>CAIWXV010000095.1 GCA_903916765.1 uncultured Dehalococcoidia bacterium
AGTAGCTAAAATTAGGCAGCATGAGGGCGAAACAAAAGCTCTTGAGCGTATCGCTATAGCAGCCTTAACTAATCCGATCGTTGAATTTGCGGCATTAATGTATCTCGTTAAATATGCCAGAGAGCACTGGGGTTTTGAGGAATTAGGTTTGGATGCAATGTTTGTTGGTGGTACTGGTCTGATTGCAGCACAGCAAATTTCTCCATTAATCCCTTCTATAATCGAGGCTTCTGGAGGTGCCGCGGGTATCGGCAAGGGCCTCTCTAGCCTGATTCCGTTATTGGCGGCTGCATAATGGATGCACAGATAATAATTCAAACGGTGGCAAACGTAGGGTTCCCTATTGCAGTAGCTATCTTTCTGCTGCTAAAGATTGTACCGGCTATTGCAGACCTAACAGCAGCAACTAAAGCTCTAACGGGTATGGTGGAACGTCTCTGTAAGAAAGAGGGCGTAGAATGAAGGGAAAAAATTATTTCAGTAAGGATATATTCCCTTGTATATATTGTCGGTTCGAGGCGGAGTGTAAGAACACTCGTGCTAAGGTGCGCAAGTGCCGCTCTTCGATTACATTTCAATCTCGTAAAGCTGTGCAACGCAGAAGTGCGACATAGGGGATATTTACTCATCTCGTAGCTGTTCACTCACTCAGCTTGATAAAAAAACAAAAGTGAGTAAATTCCCGTAAACTTAGTTCGTCCGGCTTCTCCTTCAAAGCGGACACATCCCTAACGGCATGGGGGGAGAATGTAACACTCTGTTCGACTCGGAGAAGTGCAGTAAGATATCTGAAGTAGTCCGGAGGGATGGCTTGTCCCGAAGGACTACCCCGCGACAGGCACCAACCGAGGCTGAATTCGGAAAAGGGGTGTTAATGAAAAATGATTATTGTCAACAAGGCTATGCGGATTTTCTCCTATCTCAGAAATGGGATTACTTCTTTACGGTTACATCTCGTACTCCACGGAAAGACAACTTGGCTTTTATTCGAGATGTTTCAAATCTTATCCTCGGCGAATGGAATGAAGCTGATGCGAAGAGCTTTATTGCTATCGAGCCTCATAAACTTGGTGGTATTCATGCACACGGATTATATTCTAGTCACATGGGAAGCTCCCGTGAGAAGCTTTCTAGTCTATACGAAGTATCGTCCAATCCAAAACTGCAAGAGGGCTACAGAGTACAACGAGAAGTCTATGGTACTATGTCGGAACTCCATCGAAGTGTGGTGGAATCTGATTGTAGAAGGGTATTCGGCTTTTCCAGGGTTTCACATATCCGCTCTCCCGTCTCTGTCTCCCAATACTGTGCTAAATATGTTTTAAAAGAGGAGTGTCAAAATTATGAATACGACTTTCTTGGAAATTGGCGGTAAGACCTGGGTTTACTCGTTTCGTGATGGCGGTAAACTGAAGATGTCTCGTTATTTAGCGAAGATTATTTTTTGGGTATCGCGCGAAGGCATTGACTTCCGTGGTGATTCGGTGCTATACTAATAGTAACATATGGAAAACATATTATTGGTCTCAGTTTTGGTAACTTTTACCGCGATATTATTCTCGATAGGAGGCG
>CAIWXV010000096.1 GCA_903916765.1 uncultured Dehalococcoidia bacterium
AGCTACCGGTCTAATATGCGGTTCGACGTAAATTGCCGTTGCTGCTCCGCTTTTCGTATTTCTCCACCAGAGTGCTCCCTTCGGCAGCAATCCAGTCCCGTATGTTAGTTCGCTCGCCAGAGCGTGAGCGATGTCCATTGCCGAGACAATATTAGAGCTTCCGCCGTCATCTTCGAAGAAGGTCATCTTTATTGCTTGATTAAAGAAGTCTAACCTTAATCTCAGCTGGTCTGGTGGTACACCGAGTTCCTCAGGGATCGCCCACTGCAGTCCCGACGGTTGGTCATTCATCGCCATTCTCTTCGTCCTCCTCGCCCGGTAGATGTTGTTCTAAGGGGCACCAACGTTCCGTAGGGTCATAAAGGGAATTAACCTTTTTCATAGGTATGATTGCAGCCTTAGGAGCCAGGACTTTTAAGAGTTCTTGGAAGCGGGGTATAGGATTAACTTCCAACCATTGAACGATATGGTCTATTTTCTTACGATATTCCTGTGCCTTCGGCCATTCTTCGGTCAGCAATTTAACGTTTCTTTCAGACCATTTGAAATAGGGCTCGGTATCTCCCTCTTGGTATCGGCAGTCTTCATAATTGGAATCTAATACAGTACACCCGGTTGCCTGGCATACCCAATCAGCGAAATGCCCGACGCCGTCATAGCGAGTCCCATCGGTGGCCGCATGCAATACTTCTTTGGTCCAGCCGTTTTTAGGTATTAGTTTAACCAGGTCGGCGCCAACCATACGCTTAACGGTTTCGAGAAGGGGTATCCTGGCACCGCTGATTTTTTCCTCGGCCTTTCTGCCGGTTCTGCTAAACTTTGCCGTGATTCCCGCTCTCTCGGCAATTAGCAGGGTCCGGCGGATGGTCTCTTTTACATCCGGAGTATCGATAGCCTGTTTCAACTGGATAGTATGGTCATCCACCTTAATTACGGAAAATCCCATTGGGGCTATCCATTCTCCGCCATCAGCCAGGCTCTCTATCAGGGACTTCACCCATGAGATATCGCTGGCGGTTGGTTTATATTTTGTGCTTTTGGGTATCTCCACCGGGTCGAAGGGTATGCGGTCATCCTCCTCGTCTCTTTCATCGCCTTCGTAGGGGTAAATAACCAGGGATAATAGCAGAAGATACCCGGGTCTCATTACCAGATCGTGGTATGCCGTATAAGACATCCCCATCAGCTCTACCGGCATATTGTTAAGAAAATCCCCGATATGGTCACCATTACGATAGGAAGGCAAGGGGTAATATTTCTTACCAAAGAGATAGCAGAATCTATATACCTGTTGGTTTCTGGATTCAGACAATATCTTCTTTTCATGTTCCGGAAGAAACTTACGGACCAACTCTATAAATCCTTCGAGGGTGTCATAGTTAGTGAAGCTCTCCAGAAGATATGAAAGAAGTGGCGGCCCGACCTGTAGTTTTTTAGCGAGTAAAGTTAGCGTCCATGTTTGTGGAGTCGGAGACTGAGCAACATCGACGGCTCTGCCCGCCATCATGTATTCTATCGACGCCTGATTATTTCGAGCGACAATTTGGTCGATGTCCCACATTTCTAATCCTCAGGCCTTATGCTTAATCTGACCAGGGCATCCACCGCCATGATAGTGGTGGAGCCATAGGCTTTAGCTTCAGCAATCGCCAGGTTTATCTCCGGTAGGAGCTTCTCCAATATGACTGGGTCGAACAATCCGTCTTTAATAGGTATATTGTTTGCTAACTCAATGATGCGGAGATTCTTCGCAGGTACTTTCCGGAGAATTTCAACAATTTTGTTGATATCCTCGGTTTCGCTCATTTTATTTACCTCTTAGGGTATACTGCCTTTGGTTCCCACCCTCTTTTTGAATTCCCACCGATGAGTGGCCTCTCCGGTCCCCTCGACCTTTTTCTCTCCCAGGTCGATGGTTTCCGCGTTTGACAGCTCCGGGAAGAAGTTTGCGTAGTGCTGTCTTACCTCATCGGTTGTCATCTTGGGGTCTGTGTCCGGAAATTCCCTCCCATCGTACACAAAGACTCTGTTTGCCATAGTGACCTCCTTTTAGCTATATTTTTTACCGCACAATATCGGACTTAGTCCGGTATCTTACGGCGGCGGTGTCCCCTGGTTTAATTGGATTGAGGTAATAGACTCCTCTGGTTTCGTAACCATTTTTGAGACACCATTCGTTGAACTGTTCGGCAGCCTCATTGGTAGGAAAGCCGGAGGCCCAATTCCAGTTAATACCGACTCTGCCCTCAGTAGCACCAAGCTCTTTAGCTTTAGCAACAGCATCCGGGTGTTCGTGTGCCATACGACCCCCTTGTTTATTGATGAATTATTATTAACAAGCTAAGGAGGCACATTCTGGGGCATCGTTGGGATGGTGCTCCAGATAGTGGACGTGTAGCAGTTCCTTGTAGCTGATGTAGCCGGCATGGTATAAGCCGTGCGCCTCAAGGAGATGTAGTTCGAGTTTTAGTTTGAGTTCCTTGATTACTACGTCCTCCATAATAACCTCCCCTTTTCAGGAATTTGGTAGTAGATATGAAAAGAGGCACGGAACTCTATCCTG
>CAIWXV010000097.1 GCA_903916765.1 uncultured Dehalococcoidia bacterium
ACATCCAGAGGGTGTCCGTATCGTTGTATCTTCTGTGCAGCTTCCAGTGTCAGTAGTAGGAAAATACGGTTCCGAAGTGCTAGTAATGTTCTCAACGAGATAGAAATGTTATACAAGTCCGGTATTCGTGAGATAATATTCCTTGACGATCATTTCTTAGGAGATCGTGAACGTGCCGTAGAAATAATGCAAGCTATGATTAAACGTAAGTATGATTTAACTTGGAAATGTGTGAATCTGACGATTTTCCGCCTGGACAAAGAAGTCATGGAACTAATGAAGGAAAGTGGTTGTTACCAGATGACTCTCTCCGTAGAGTCTGGGAGTCAATATGTACTGGACAAAATAATTAAGAAACCTGTGAAACTAAACAGGGTGCCCGGAATTTTAGATATGGCAAAGTCGTTAGGCTTTGAAGTAATAGTTAATTTTGTGATTGGATTTCCAGGAGAAACATGGGAACAGATTAGAGAGACATGCCATTTTGCAGAGAGTATTAATGCTGATCTAGTAAACTTCCATGTAGCTACACCGTTACCAAATACAGAACTGATGGAGATTTGTTCGCGCGGCGGATATCTACCGAAAGACTTTAATCTAGAAGAAGGGCCCGCTGCAGGCTATGCCAAGGGTTGATTACCACTGCTGAATTTACTCCTTCTGAGCTTGAGATTCTGCGAGCTTTCGAGTGGGACCGAATTAACTTCTCTACATCACAACGCCGGGAAGCTATAGCTAGGATTGAGGGTATTTCCCTTCAGGAAATGGAACAATGGCGGATTAATACTCGACGCAAATGCGGTGTTAATGTTATTTCGTAAAGATAAAAAAGTAAGCATAGAGCTGCTCTGGCAACATGAGAAGACTGAGACAATAGATAAGGACATTTTATGTAACTGTCTCTAACTTCATTGGAGGTCAAATAAATGGAGAGAAATCTCAAGGTGAAAAATCTGGAGGAACTGGCTGAACTTCTATCCTCCTTACGCGCCGAAGGGAAAAAAGTTGTTCAGTGTCATGGGGTCTTTGACCTTCTGCATATCGGTCATATCCGCCACTTTGAACAGGCCAAGAATCTTGGAGACATCCTAGTAGTTACCGTGACGCAGGATCAGTATGTCAATAAGGGGCCGCACCGCCCGGCGTTTCCCGAGAAATTACGCGCTGAATCCATCGCCGCATTGGACTGTGTTGATTACGTGGCCATCAATAACTGGCCCACTTCTGTAGAAACGATAAAAATCCTGAAACCGGATATCTATGCTAAAGGTTCCGAATACAGGGATGCCCTCAAGGATTACACCGGGAAAATCACTGAAGAAGAGGCAGCTATAAAAGCGGTTGGCGGCGAGATTGCCTTTACCGAAGATATAACATTTAGCTCCTCAAATCTCATTAATAAATACCTCCCCGTCCTTCCGAAAGAGGTTAGCGATTATCTAGCTGCCTTTTCAGGAAAGTATACCGCCGATGAAGTCCTGAAATACCTGGAAAATGCACGGTCGCTCAAGGTACTGGTCATCGGCGAAACCATTATTGACGAATATCAATATTGCGAGATAATTGGCATGGCTGCTAAGGAGCCGGTTCTGGCGGCACGGTACCGATCCACAGAGAAGTTTGCCGGGGGTATTCTGGCAGTGGGCAACCACGTGGCGAATTTCTCCGACCATGTCGGGCTGCTGACATTTCTGGGAGATTCAGATTCCCAGGAGGATTTTATCAGCCAGCATGTCAGGAGCAACGTAGAAAAGATATTCCTGTATAAAGAACAATCACCCACTATTGTCAAACGCCGTTTCATCGAAAGTTACCTTTTAACAAAGCTTTTTGAAGTCTACGTGATTAATGACGAGGAGTTGAGCCGGGCAGGGAACAAGACATTTTGCCGCAAGCTGAACGCTATCCTGCCACAGTTTGATGTTGTCATAGTGGCGGAT
>CAIWXV010000098.1 GCA_903916765.1 uncultured Dehalococcoidia bacterium
ACGGGAACATCTTATAAAAAACAACTGTCTGTGTTTCCCGATTTATACAGGCCGTATAATCATTTGTTAGCATTCACAGGTGAGAAAATATGCGTAGAAGTATAATTGTCGCGTTAGTTCCTTTCTTATCATTTCTTTTCTCTGCTAACGCAATCGCTATGACTGCTGCCGAAGTATTCGAGAAGACTTCCAATAGCGTTGTGGTTGTAAAGATTCAGGATGAAAAGGGCAACGACATAGCACTTGGCAGTGGTGTTGTATTGCCAGGTGGTGATGTAGCTAGTAACTGCCACGTCATAGAAAAGGCAGTTGGCATTACGGTGTATCAAGGTAAGAAGGGTTATCATGCTGTCCCGCATTATATTGATTATGATAGGGATGTGTGTTCTCTTTCGGTGCCAGACATGAAGGCCCCAACTATTTCAATAGGAAGTACAAAAACTCTCAAGGTAGGATCACGGGTTTATGCCATCGGTACGCCACAGGGTTTAACTCTTACCTTGTCTGAAGGTATTATTTCCAGCCTGCGTCCAGTTGATGGTGGGCAGTATCTCCAGATAACCGCCCCCATATCTCCCGGATCAAGTGGCGGCGGATTATTCGACGAAGAAGGAAGGCTCGTTGGTTTGACTACCTTCTATTTGGCTGATGGCCAGCAACTTAATTTCGCCGTTCCTGTGGAGTGGATCAGCGAGCTATCCAATCGTCACAAAAAGGACTCGAAAACAGCAGAGACCTCTGTAGAATGGATTGACAAGGCGATAGCGCTTCAAGAGAAAAAGGATTGGAGAAAATTGATTGATCATGCCCTCAAGCGAATTAAAGCGTTACCACGGAGTGCTGTGGCTTGGTATACCTTGGGCCTTGCCTACGATGAATTAGGTCAGCATGCCAAGGAAATCGAGGCATATCAGCAGGTCTTACGAATAAATCCAGAATATGCTACGGCCTGGAACAACTTGGGCGTTGCCTATGGTGAATTAGGTCAGCATGCCAAGGAAATCGAAGCATACCAGCAAGCTTTGCGAATCAACCCAGAAGATGCTATGGCCTGGCGCAACTTGGGTAAAGTCTATCATAAATCAGGTCAGAATGACAAGTCTATTGATGCATTTCAGCAAGCCTTGCGAATCGATCCCGAATATGCCGACACTTGGTTTAATTTAGGCATTGCCTATTACCATTCAGATCAGCCTACTAAGGCTATCGAGGCATACCAGCAGGCCTTACGCATCAATCCAGAATATGCCGACGCTTGGTTTAATTTAGGCATTGCCTACCATGTATTAGGTCAGACGGGGCAGGTAAATGAGATTTATAAGCGACTCAAGGCGATTGATCCCAAAGAGGCTGACGAGTTTTTTAATAAATTTATACTTCCTTGAGTTGGAGGGGATGGAATCTTGATAGTATAATTTTGGTTCAGTGAAGGATACTGACAGGGGCATAGACAGTGACAATAGTTGAGAGCATTCGTAGATACAAATACCTTCCGTTCAACGAGGGCTCCCTTCGTATAATATCCGAGGGAACAATCAAGTTCACTCAGCCGAGCAAGCTAAATGATCCATTTGACTGCTCACCTGACGTCGATACGAGCAGCATAGCAGACTATATCAAAACGCGCCCTGATCTCCTGAGAATGGCAGGCGAGGCGTTGAAATTGTCTCCGGCAGAACTAGTCAAAGAAAAACCTGTTATGATCAAAAGGCTGGAAACGGTGGCAGGACTGGGAGCTTTTGGCCAACCAGCCGTTGAACAAGTCGGAATATGTAGCCTAACAAGAGACCCCTTGAACCTACTGATGTGGGCACACTACGCGCGTCACCATACGGGATTTGTGGTTGAATTTGACATTCCATTGGTAGTGACAGATGTGGACAGCCCTTCTACGGATCGGCTTCTGGAGTGGCTCACGCCTCAAGTGGTTGAGTATCAGGTGCCAAAACCTGTTGTAAGCTTCTTTGATGATAAGGACACTATGACAAAGAAGCAGTTTCTAATCAAAGGAGAGGATTGGACATATGAGCAGGAGGAACGCGTTATCGACTACGTCCGAGGACATGGCATACATAAATACGATCGGCCCACAATTCTTAGTTCTATTATTGCTGGAATGAATATGGGCCACCAAGAATACATGGCTCTCGTAGAATCCGTGGAAAAGGCCAATCATGAACTGAATCTGACAATAGGAATCTACATGGCAGAGCCAGCAAAAGGCAGATTTGGATTATTTGTGCCCACACGTGACGACCTGAAGCCCATGAAAATAACCTAACAAGAGTAATCCGGCCGATCGCTAAGCTCCGCATGGCTCCTACTGATATTTTCGTTGCACCTTTCAAGTAGTAATTCAATTAAGACGACTGTCAGATGTTGAGGAATTGTAGGTGTAACAATTGTCAAGGTGTCACTAATCCCCTACGCTACGCTTCGGGGATAGTTCGACTTACGCTTCAAACTTTACTTCGTTCGTTTTCAACTTGTCTCACTAAAAAGCC
>CAIWXV010000099.1 GCA_903916765.1 uncultured Dehalococcoidia bacterium
GGCATAACTTACTTGATGAATGCCTATCGTGAAGAGGCAATGCAAATACTGGAAAGCTAAGCTTCTATAACATACACTGGAACACACAGACGGGCTCTGATTTCTCAGAGCCCGTCTCTGGTGTTTGGCTATAACTAGAGAAAATTAAGTTATGAAAAGGCAGGAGTCTATTGACACTGCCTTTTATATTGGGTAAAATAATCTAGTAATATAACTAGATATGATGGGAGGTCATATGGGTTACAAGACAAAGGTTCAACTAATTAAAAGAAAGAAAAGTGAGCAGTGGTACATTAACTTTCCTTCGGCCATTGCCCAGGCCATGGAATTTTCTAGGAGTGAGAATGTTGAATGGCTCATTTCTGATAAACAACACCTGATACTGCGCCGTCCGGAAGCTCCGAATGACCCTATCCAGGTTAAAAAAAACGGCATACCCTCCTTGCGGGAATAATAGAGAGCCTTTCCGAGATGGACCTTGAGCCAAAAGAAGAAAGACATTTGCATCGATTAAGCCGGCATATTTTGAGCCAACTGGTATGTATGGGACGACATACCTTGACCAATTTGTTGACTACCGAAGGAAGGCAGTTTGTAGATTGGACCGCAGACTACCGGATGTACAGCAAGGAAAGGATTGACTGGGAATCTATCTTTGGACAAATTAGGGAGGAAGTATATGCTCTAAACAAAGAAAAGCTTCTGATTACTGCTCTGGATGACAGCCTTTTACGCAAAACCGGGAAGAAAATACCTGGAGTCAAATTTGCTCGCGATCCCATGGGACCACCTT
This sequence comes from uncultured Dehalococcoidia bacterium, assembly GCA_903916765.1. GTDB lineage: Bacteria > Chloroflexota > Dehalococcoidia > Dehalococcoidales > Fen-1064 > Fen-1064. The sequence goes on from CAIWXV010000099.1 coordinate 794, forward strand.
TCCAGATTAATTTTGTCAGAGGTCAGAGAGTGATACAGATGTCAGCAGCTATCTCCGAAGGCGACCAGGCCAGTATGGTACCTGTGATGTTCCGTGATGCATCTACCCCGGACAAACCCAGACGACGTGCGCCTATGGATGAGTGGGCGAGATATAAAGAAGAATGTAAAATCCGGCGGCTTAGTGTGCAAGGAGTAAACTGTATTAAAGAAATGCGTTCTCACATGGAAAAGGACCGGGCTTTGTGGGTGGCAGTTGATGGCAGTTATACCAACCAGACGGTGCTCAACAATCTGCCTGATAACACCGTCCTTATTGGTAGAATTCGTTCGGATGCTAAACTTTACCATCTTCCAATAGCATCTGGTAAAACAGGCGCCGGTAGGAAAAAGATATATGGCATTTCTGCTCACACTCCGGAAGAGCTTCGTACAGATGAGTCAATACCCTGGCAGTTGGTTAATGCCTATTCTTCAGGCAAAATGCATGAATTCAAAATAAAAACCATGAAATATCTCCGCTGGAGAGGTAGCGGAAAGCGTCATACTCTGCAGGTCATGGCCATAGCTCCGTTAAGGTATCGTCTGAGTGAGAAATCCCGTCTGCTATATCGTGATCCAGCTTACCTGATATGCACCTCAACTGATATCCCGGCGAATAAATTGCTACAAGCTTACCTCTGGAGGTGGGGCATTGAGACCAACTTCAGAGATGAAAAGACTGTCCTTGGAACGGGGCAAGCTCAAATCAGGAATCCGGCATCCGTGAAAGCAGTCCCCCAGATGATGGTCGCCTCATACGCCCTTCTTCTACTGGCGGGAATTAAACTCTGGGGCAAACTGAAAATACTCCTAAATGGCAAACCAAGACGAAGAAATACAGAGCCTCGACAAACGACCTTATCAAGCAGCTACGCTCTGATCTTTGGGCGGATTCTATTGCCTCAACTAATTTTTCCGACTTCGTATCAAAACAAAACTCTAACCGAAGTCTTTTAAATATCAATATTCCAGCTTTTTCCGCTGTTCTAAATGTAAATACGGGTTAATAATAGCCAAAGTAAAGGGTAGGGGCGGGTTTCAAACCCGCCCCTACTTTATCAATATATTTCACGAATCTAAGATTTTAGGATTTATTTAGGGTAATACTCTGTTCCTATAAAATAATCGGTGCCTCGTATTGGCTCCACATAGCCTACCTACTTAACCTCTACCGAGGAGTTTCTGCATCCTGGATTGGTGAATACTCCCATGTTTTTTTGTATTAACTACCCTTGTTTGTCCACGAATCATTGTGTAAGCTAAATGTCATCAACCGTCATAACCTAAAATCGTCCCCACATCCGCAGTTGTGAACGGATGGAATAGGAGATAATGTAATGGCAACAAAGACCGTTGA
>CAIWXV010000100.1 GCA_903916765.1 uncultured Dehalococcoidia bacterium
AACATGGTAAGCATTTCGCCCTGAGCAATATCCTTCAAGCTTTCTACCGTGATAGCTGGTAACTCTTTATCGTCCTTTGAAGCTCCATCTCTGAATTCTAGATACTCAAATAAATCGATCGCAAAATCGACTTGGGCTTCCGTTTCCAAACTGAATATTACACTAAACTTTGTGTAGTAATTTGCCATAGTATCTTGCTTAAATTCCGACGCATACGCGTACGCGATCCAGGGCTGTATTAGCTTTTTTAAAACTCAAACTCGGCTTTTCGTTGGACTTTAAATGAAGCCCCAGTTCCTCGTCTTCCCTTAGATATGCGCGTGATAGCGCTATAGCCTCAGTAATCATCTTCCATTGCCTAAGCGTAACCCCTTCCTTCAATTTTACTTTTTTCACAATTACAATTCTCCGTAATTTGCCTCATAAGATTCTTTCAGCATGCTCGGTACATCTTTAGGCACAGCCTTAGGTCCGCGCCGCAGTTTATACCAACTAAAATTTGGTAAATTATAATAACCATCCCAAGTAGGGGAAGGCAGTTCTGGGATAGTTATTTGTGGTAGTTGCAGAAAACACCTGCAGCTGAATTGTTTCTCCAGACCTAGATTGAATCCCTTCGATCTGAAATTATCCATAACATATACCCAATCACGCGGGAAACCATCTAACCACAATTCAGCCCTTAAACATCGATAATCTTCACGAGGAGTCGCCGGGACCATCAGCTGAATTTTAGCTCCGGCACTCCAATCGCAAGTAAACTCCTTCCACCACAGATGTCCACCTGCAGCTTTGACCTCACTCGGTCTAAGTAAGTATGCCCGGATGATCCCGCCTATTTCATCGGGCGTGAGCGGCAAGGTCGTAAGAATATTTCCATTCTGATCTCGTTTCACAGTTCCACGATTAGATACTGCGCTTTCTCTCCAACGCGGCAAATGCTATTATACAGTTAATATAGATAGCCATAATACCTAATCTGGTTTACGTTTACTGGGATGCTCCCTGGCTTTATCCGCCAGCTTTTTCACATCCTCCGCAAACTCGACTTCACCATCTTGCATCGCGGCTCCAGCATAGGCCATCAATGCGGCCTCTGCATACTTGTCCTTCAGCCGGATCACAAAGAACTCAGTGTCCGGGGTAGCACCCATATCCAGCATGCTAGCGTCGACAATAAATCCTGAAGGTTGATGCAAACCGATAGGCACTGGTTTACCTTTGCGCAATTTAAGCAGCGCGTACTTACCGCATTTGTCCGGAGTAGTAAATCTGTCTAATTTCATTCGCATTCCCCTTTCGCAATCTGCTCAATTTTCTGGCGCATACGATCTTCAGAAGTTGTGGAACCTCTGTAGTCTGACTCAATAAAACCAATTGCGTCTAAAGCAATACCGCACTCTTTAGCCGTGGCCTCGTACCAATCACCTTGGAGCCTATCACGATATGTAACAAGCAGGCGTGCGATCGCAAAACGTGCTTTGAATAGCTTCTCAGCCAAAGGCCGGCTAGAGGCTAAGGCCACCTTATTCCACATCGTTTTTAGATCATCATTCAAAGAATGAAAATCTGGCTCATCAACTTCGACTCCCAAAGTCTGCAGATGTTCTACAAAGGCTGCGTAGGCCAGCTCTCCTGGTGTCTCCGTTCCACTATTTTTCATAATATTGTACAGGATCCCTCGTATTTTCGAACCAATGACAATAAGCATCACTGGTCCCTTTTTCTTTACCAAATAGATAGCAATTCTTAGCCGCGACTGTAGCTATGCGGCCTGGCCATCGTTGTTCCAATTTCCAGGAAGAATACCAATCCGGGGTCCAGCCGTCTAAGCACTTAACT
>CAIWXV010000101.1 GCA_903916765.1 uncultured Dehalococcoidia bacterium
ATACGGCAACGGCTTGCGACTGCCCAGCAAAGGCGAGGCTATCTGGCATCTGGACTCGGGCAAATACTCATATATCAAGCTGGAGATAACCGAAGTTGAGTACGATAACCCCTCGCTTTATTAGATGAGCTGTTATAAGCCGCAAACTTCGGACAATTGAATGCAGTTGATAAACTGGCTGGAGCCGAAGTATTGAAAAAGTTCAAAAGCGTGAGAAAACCATGACCCTGAGAAGATTAGCTACCGGAATAGCTGCAATACTTTGTCTGAATTCACCGGCAAGGGCAGCAATGTATAAGATAGATAACCCGGCGTCTAATATTTACAATCCAGCCGCTCGGATGAATAATCCTAATCCACTATCACCACCCACCCAACCTGTTCCCCAACCAACAGTAACAGAAGTAACAACTACAACTAAACCTGCAAAACAAATCAAAGAACAACCACGGCCCAAGTCCGCTATTCCTCAAAAAAGCTATCACTTCAAAATCGTTAGAGCATATATAAACGCAGCTAAAAAAGCATTTGCTCAAGATGATTATATGGAATTTATTTCTATCACAGAAGATGCACTGAGGCGGATAAGTGCCGGAACGCTTAAAGCCTCAAAGAAAACAGAGCGAAAGCTGGCTAAATACAAAGTATTCGGATATGAACTCCTCGATAAGAATGAAGATTAAGGTGGAGGTAATGCCGAACCAGAGCATAAAAGCTGACTGCATTTCACATCACAGGTTATGCTCGAAACATTAAAACTGAAAGGAGAAGACATGAGAAAGTTTAGATTACTCGCACTATTAATTCCAATCGTACTTTGTGGGTGCGCAACTCCGAGGTCGGTTACCAATTCAGAATACTACCCCGGAGGCAATAATGGTCGCGGAGGTGATAACGCGCTCTACAAAGGAGAGCTGAGTGAATTCGATGTCCTCGGTATTGATCAGGGAAAAGAGATTACGGAACAGGATATCACCGCGGCTTCAAGCGACAGGAAGGAACGACTCAGTTTGCGGAAAGGCGAATCTCTTTTGCTTATTCAGTCAGGGGCCATGATCCCTGAACAAGAGATGACTGAGAACATGGGAAAGTACTTCTCGGTGAATGTTTTTACAGGAGTGCCCGGGCAGGGTAAAAAAGCCGATGCTAGCTATGCGAAGGCTCTAAGACTTGCCGCGGCAAAAGCCGGAATTGACAAGATTCTCGTTTACTGGGGCATGTTGGAAACCGAAACCAAGGACCTGGCGACAAAGAACGTGTCCTGGGTCCCCATAGTGGGCTTGGCAATTCCGGACCAGACACAGGTAATCCGTATTCGACTCAAGATTGCTCTGGTCGACGTGAAGAGCGGTCAGTGGGACATTTTCGTGCCGAAGGTCTTTGAGGACACGGCATACAGGGCATCTCTCGATCGCGATCATTCAGACCAACAGCAGGTCGCGCAGTTGAGAAGCAGAGTATACCGGGCTGCCGTTGAAAGTATCATCGCCCGATTTTTGAGATAAACTATAATATGGATTTACAAACCTCACCGTGG